>USMA01000039.1 GCA_900555765.1 uncultured Collinsella sp. | reverse complement strand
AGACACTTCGAAGGCATGACGGCGGAGTCTCCCTTCGACACGCGCTACTTTACGGTGACGATTGACGCCGGACAGGTTGCCGATGTCAATACGGCCCGCATTGCCGCGGTTGGTGCCAAGCGCGCCGCCAGTATTGCCGCAAGGCTGCATGCCAAGGGCTGGACCTCGGGCTTCTCTGGCAATTATCGTTATACGACCGACGTCCAGGACGACGAGATCACCTATGTGTTCGTGGACTGCTCGCGCGAGCTTGCAAGCTTTCATTCGTTTTTGAGCGCGAGCGTGGCGATCAGTTGCATTGGCTGGCTGGCGGTGCTGGCAATTGTGGCGGGTGCCTCGGGCGCGGTGATTCGACCGATGGTCGAGAGCTACAGCAAGCAAAAGCGCTTTATTACCGATGCGAGCCACGAGATCAAGACGCCGCTGGCTGTAATTGACGCCGCCAATGAGGTACAAGAGATCGAGAGCGGCGAAAGTGAGTGGACGCAGAGCATTCACGAGCAGGTTGCGCGGCTGACGGCGCTCACGGAACGTCTAGTGTTTTTGGCACGTATGGACGAGGGCTCGGCGGGCTTTACCATGACATCGATCGATCTTTCGGAGGCCGTGGACAAGGCTGCGGCGCCGTTTGAATCGGTGGCGGTTTCGCGCGGCAAGCGTCTGTCGACGTCGATTGCGTGCGGCGTGCGGGCCCATGCCGATGCTGCGGCGGTGGCGCAGGTGGTTGAGCTGCTTCTGGACAACGCCACGCGCTATGCGAGCGAGGGCAGCGTGATTGAGCTGAGCCTGCGTGCCGTTTCGCGCGTTCAGGGTAAGGGCGCCACCGAGCTTGTCGTATCGAACGCCGTGGACGAGCTGCCCGAAGGCGACCTAGATCGATTGTTCGACCGCTTCTATCGTGCGGACGTGTCGCGCAGCTCCAAGACGGGCGGCTCGGGCGTGGGCCTATCCGTGGCGCGTGCCATCGCCGAAGCCCATGGCGGGAGCGCTTCTGTCTGCGGCCACGGTAACCAGATCACCTTCACCGTCCGCCTCTAAGACCTGCCAAAAAGGGACAGGTTTATTTTGGCAGGTTTTATCTGTGCAGACGGCAGCGGAGGCTGGCGGTGATCGGCGCCATGAACGCCACCGACCCAAATAAACGCACCTCTAACTGCTAAAATATGGACATCGTTGTTCGGCTCCCGAAGGAAAGGAGACGGTCATGCAGTACGAGATCGGCGGAGGGGCTTTCCCGGTTGTTACGTGCAACCTTAGCGACGGCGAATCCATGATCACCGAAAGCGGTGCCATGGTCTGGATGACCCCCAACATGGAGATGTCCACCTCGGGCGGTGGTATAGGCAAGATGTTCTCTAAGGCTTTTTCGGGTGAGGCGTTGTTCCAAAACATTTGGACCGCGCACGGCGATGGCATGATTGCGTTTGGCTCTTGCTTCCCCGGCCGCATTATACCGATCGAGATTGGCCCTGGTAAGAGCTGGATTTTGCAGAAGCGTTCGTTCCTTGCCGCGGAAAGTGGTGTTGAGCTGAGCATCCACTTTAACAAGAAGGCAAAGACCGGCGTCTTTGGCGGCGAGGGTTTTATCATGCAAAAGCTCACGGGCTCGGGTATTGCCTTTGCCGAGATCGACGGCGACCTAGTTGAGTACGAGCTTGCTGCTGGCCAGCAAATGATTGTAGATACCGGCAACGTGGCCGGCTTTGAGGAGACGGTGAGCATCGACGCGCAGATGGTCAAGGGCGTCAAAAACATCATGTTTGGCGGTGAAGGCGTGTTCAACACTGTGCTCACCGGTCCGGGGCGCATCTGGCTGCAGACAATGCCCATTTCCAATCTTGCGGCAGCAGTGGCTTCGATGACCAACAACAATAACTAATCGTGTATAGGATGACGCGCGCGGCGGGCCCGGCCTGTCGTGCGCGTTTTTTGGTGGCAAACGCCCTGTTTATCGGGTGCGGCTGTGCTCCTGCAGCGCATAGATCGACTTATCCATGTTGAACAGGTAGGCCACGACGCAGACAATAAAGAACGTCGGCAGACTGCTAAAGCCAAAGACCTCGCAGCCAATAAAGATGGGCGCGAGCAGCGTATTGGTGGCGCTGCCAAAAACGGCGGCGTAGCCCAGCGCGGCGCAGAGCTCGACGGGCATGCCGAGAATCCCGGCGAGTACGACACCCAGGCTGGCTCCGATGGAGAACAGCGGCGTCACCTCGCCACCCTGATATCCTGCGGCAAGCGTGGCGATGGTGAGTACGAATTTGAGCGCCCAGTCCCAAGGCATGATCGACGCCTCGCCGTTGTCACCCAGTGCCGCCGATATCAGGTTGGTGCCAAGTCCGCAGTATCGCCCTTGCCACAGCGCGAACAAAATCGCCGACAGCACAAGGCCCATAACGGCAATGCGTATGTAAGGGCTGGGGAGCAGCCGCGCCGCAAGGGTCTTGGCGTGGGCAAGGCACCAGGCAAAAGCGCCACCCACCATGCCAAACGCGATGCCCAGCAGCGCCAGCCGTCCAAGACCGGGGAGGTCGAGCGCATACGAGGCGGTAACGGCGACCTCGAACTTCTCGAGCCCCAGGGCGCCCGAGGTCATGCTTGCGGCAAGTGAAGCCGTAAGCGCGGGAAACAGCGCGCGGTATTCCATGCGTCCGGCGACCAGCACCTCGACCGCAAAGACCGTGGCGGCGAGGGGCGTTCGGAAGAGTCCGGCAAAGCCGGCGGCCATGCCGATAAGCAAAAACGTGTTGCCGGGTTCTCGGAAAGGTAGACGTCGGCCGATCCAATGCGAGACGGTTGCGCCGATCTGCACGGCTACGCCTTCGCGTCCCGCGCTGCCGCCAAAGAGATGCGTGGCCCACGTGCTCAGCATAATGAGCGGCACCAGACGCGGGGAGATGGCGTCCTCGCGTCCGTGACCTACGTCGAATACTAAGCTCATGCCCCGATCGGTGCCTTTGCCCCAGGTGCGGTAGGCAAATACGATGGCCAAGCCCATGAGGGCGAGGAAGGGAAGGAGCAGGGTGATGTGCTCGTCGCGGAGGGCGCCGATTGCCAGGAGCACGCGACCAAAGAGGGCACAAATTGCACCGACGATGATGCCAATAGGGATTCCGACGGCACCCATAAGCATGAGGCCGCTATAGGTGTTGAGCAGGCGTTTGATTCTGCTCGATGCACTGTTTTCCGACACTTCTCCTCCAAAACAAAAAAGACTCCTGCCGCGGCGTGATGCCCAAAGGACATCACGTAACAGCAGAAGTCATCAGCAACAAGGCGGTTTAGGGCGACGCGATAGTTTGGCTGGCGCGCCCAACGGAGACATTCATTCCGCAGCGGCATCATAGCGGCGGGCGTGGTTTGGGTCAAATGGTTGTGCTGGACGTCCCCAGCGCCCGCCTTCGCTCCCCGTTTCCCAGTATAAAACCTGCCAAAATAAACCTGTCCCTTTTTGGTAGGTGGGAAATGGGTAATACTAAAGAGTTATCCGACCAGATGGGAATTAATCGATGGCCTATATCGAATTCAAAGACGTCATCAAGGCATACGGCGAGGGCGATGCCCGCATCCACGCGCTCGACGGCGCGAGCTTTACGGTCGAGCGCGGTGAGCTCGCCATCATTTTGGGTGCTTCGGGTGCCGGCAAGACCACGGCCCTCAACATTCTGGGCGGCATGGACACGGCAACTTCTGGCACCGTGACGGTGGACGGGCGTGACGTGAGCTCTGCCAACGAGGCTCAGCTTGTGGAATACCGTCGCGCTGACGTCGGCTTTGTCTTTCAGTTCTACAATCTGGTCCCCAACCTGACGGCGCTTGAGAACGTCGAACTCGCGGCGCAGATCTGCCCCGATTCGCTCGATGCCGAGCAAACGCTTCGCCAGGTTGGCCTGGGCGACCGCCTCGCTAACTTTCCGGCGCAGCTTTCGGGCGGCGAGCAGCAGCGCGTATCCATCGCCCGCGCGCTGGCTAAGAACCCCAAGCTGCTTTTGTGCGACGAGCCTACGGGTGCACTCGACTACAAAACCGGCAAGCAGATCTTGCAGCTGTTACAGGACACTTGCCGCAAGCAAGGCATTACGGTCATCATCATCACCCACAACTCTGCGCTGGCGCCCATGGCCGATCGCCTGATCCGCTTTAAGAGCGGCCGCGTGGAGAGCGAGACGGTCCAGCAAAATCCTGTGCCTATCGAGACGATCGAGTGGTAGCGCCCATGAATCAGGACCGCCAAAACAGCCAACGCCGCGGCGCGCAGAACACGGAGCGCGAGCAGGATTTTACGACCTACCGTACCGCCCAAAGCTCAAACGATATGGTGCCGACGGTTTTTCGCCGTGGCATCTACCGCACGATTCGCGGCAGCCTCAAACGCTTCTTGTCTATCGTCGTGATCACCGCGCTTGGCGTGAGCGTGATGTGCGGCCTTAAGGCGGGCTGCGAGGACCTGTGTGATTCGGTCGACGCCTATTTTGACCAGCAGAATGTCTATGACATCAACGTGCAGTCGACCTATGGTCTGACCGATGACGATCTTGCCGCGATCCAAGAGGTCGATGGCGTCGAGACGGCCGAGGGCATCTACACCGAGCCCGCCTATACCGCCGTGGGTACGACGCGCGAGCGTGTCGTCGTACAGAGCCTCTCCAAAGAGAATATTGACCAACCGGTGCTAGTGCGCGGCGAGCTGCCCGAGACTTCGGGCGAAGTGGCAGTGACCTCACGTTTTTTGAAGGCTTCGGGCAAGAAAATCGGCGATACGGTGAGCTTTGCCGCCAACGATGCGAGCTCGTCGAACCAAAGCGCCAAGGACCAGTTTGCCGATGGGGACTACACCATCACGGCCGAGGTTCTCGATCCTACCGACGTGAGCTCCGACTCGACAGTCAACGCCTTTCGCGCTGCTTCGACTGCGGACTACAAGTTCTACGTGAGCGAGGATGCCGCGACATCTTCTTCCTACTCCGCTGTCCACGTGGTCGTCGAGGGAGCCAAGAGCCTCAACTCCTATTCGGATGCCTACTCGGCAAAGATCAATGAGGTCACGGGCAATATCGAGAAGATCCGCGAGGAGCGTGAGAAGGCGCGCGCTCAGGAGCTGACGGTCGACACACCGGCGAGCTTGGACGCGGCTGAGCGTCAGGCGAATATGGTCTTTGGGATCGAGCAGGACAACATCAATCGCATGGCCGAGGGCAGCGACGAGCGTGCGCAGGCGCAAGCCGACCTGGACCAGCGCCGTGCCGCCGCCGACCAGCAGTTTGCCGATGCCCGCGCCGAGCTCTCTGACCTGGGCGAATGCACCTGGTACATCCAGGACCGCGGCAATATCGCAAGCTACTCGAGCGTCGAGAGCGATAGTTCTTCGATCGAGGCCATCGCCACGGTGTTCCCGTTCATCTTCTTTATCGTCGCCGTGCTTATCAGCCTCACCACCGCCACCCGCATGGTCGAGGAGGAGCGCACGCTTATTGGCCTGTACAAGGCGCTCGGCTATTCACGCGGGCGTATCCTGTCCAAATATGTGGACTACTCGCTGTGGGCGTGTCTGATCGGTGGCGTGCTCGGCAATATCATCGGATTTGTGGGTCTGCCGCTGTTCTTGTTTACGGTGTTCGACGACATGTACTCGCTGCCCCAGATGCTACTTTCGTACGACATCGTGTCCTCGATCGTTTCGGTGGCGCTGTTTGCCGTGGGCGTGGTGGGAGCCACGATTATCGCCTGCCGCCACGAGATGGCCGAGACCCCTGCCTCGCTCATGCGCCCCAAGGCCCCGCGCGCCGGCTCGCGCATTCTGCTCGAGCGCATCGGCTTTATCTGGCACCGCATGAGCTTTTTGAACAAGGTCGCTGCACGCAACTTATTCCGCTACAAAAAGCGCGCCTTTATGACCATCTTCGGTATCGCCGGCTGCACGGCGCTCGTGATTTGCGGTATGGGAATTCGCGACACGTCGGTGGCGCTTTCGCCCAAACAGTACGGGCATATCACGCGCTATGACTTGCTGGCGGTCGCCAATCCCGACGATTTTTCGCAGACGTGCGCGGCATTGGATGAGCGCAGCACGGCCAATGATTCCAACGTGACGGTGACCTCGACCCTGCCGATTATGACCGACAACGTCACCTTTACGTTTGGCGGCAAGAGCGAGACCGTGCAGCTCATCGTGATTCCCGACGACCGCACGGGTGACTTGGGCGATTACGTGCGCCTGGAGGATGAGTCCAAAGAACCGCTCGCCCTGCGTGACGGAGACGTGTATTTGAGCAAGAGCTCTCAGCTGGTGCTGGGGATCAAGCCGGGTGACACGGCTCACGTCCAGGATTCGTCGCTCAATGTTGCCAAGGTCAAAGTCAGCGACATCTCGCTCAACTATCTAGGCAACACGCTTTACATGACGCAGGGCACCTATGAGCGCGCGTTCGGTCGAAGTGCACGCCTTAACGGCGTCTTTGTGCTGCTTAAGGGTTCGTCGGCTGACCAGATTGCGTTTAGCAAGAAGCTTAAGAGTGACGGTTGGCTCACAATTTCGAGTACGGCCGAGCATTGGGAAAACTATGAGGCGAACTTTACGATTATCAATTCGGTCGTGGTGCTCGTGACCTTTATGGCGGCGTGCCTGTCGTTTGTGGTGGTGTTTACGCTGTCTAATACGAATATTTCGGAGCGCGAACGCGAGCTGGCGACCATCAAGGTGCTGGGCTTCCGCCGTGGCGAGGTTCACCATTACGTTAACAAGGAGACGTTGATTCTTACGGCGATCGGAGCCGCGCTGGGCGTACCGCTGGGTGGTGCGCTGGCCGAGAGCTTTACGTACATCTTGCAGATGCCGTCATTGTACTTTGACGTCGAAGTCGAGCCGCTAAGCTACGTGCTCGCCGTGGTGCTTTCCTTTGGCTTTACGTTTATCGTCAACCTCGCCACCAACCGTACCCTCAACAAGATTGACATGGTCGGTGCCCTCAAGAGTGCCGAGTAACCTGCCAAAAAGGGACAGGTTTATTTTGGCAGGTTTTATCTGGGCAAACGCCGGACAACCATTAGGCGGCCTGGCGTATACCCCGTTTTGCTGGGGATGTTTGTCGTTCAGTACTCTTACTGGCTAATCCAGTGTTGCGCATAGCTCTTAATGTCCTCGGTAAAACCGTCAAGGTCGTCAAGGGTGATCACGCTGTCGATAAGCAAATTGGCTATCTCGCGGTGCATTGTGCTGCGGCGAATGTCGTTTGCAATTACGCCTGAGGACAGCTTGTCTCTATTGAGGCGCTTTTCTAGTGCCCAAAATCTACTGGACGCTTCACTGTCGCCGTTCAGCATCTCAACGTACTGGCCGATGAGCTTTTCCATATAACGTTCTTGCCATTGAGGAAGCATTTTCTTAAACAGCTTCCAGTCGCTTTCGGCTACGTCGCGCATATGTCCTCCGCTCGTCAAACGGGCTTTCCATTTGCCTTTCATTCTATTTGGTTTTCGCCCGCAGGCGTGGGTGAGAGGCTCTCTTTAGCCTTCGAGATTGGGCTTGAATGGGTCGTATGCCACAAAACAGGCCTATCTACTACGTTTAATTGGATACCCTCAACTATGCCGGGAAAACGAAAAATAAAACCGCAGGTAGAAGGCCTGTCGATTTTCGAAAAAGGCGGTCATGGTTGGCCCCTTCGGGCTAAACGTAGTAGATTGCCCCTTTTCGTGGCGGACCATCAAACGAACGCCGACGCTTGTGCTGTAGCCGCTCCGACCATTCGTAAGTTGCGGTGGAATAGTTCCTAAACTCGATTACTCAAGGCTAAAACCGGAACTATATCACCGCAACTTAGGGGGGATGGGCGGGGGAGTACTAGTTGGATGCTGCTGTCGGGCTGGGATGGTTTAGGCTCGCTTGCGGTGCTTCCATTGTTTGCGGCACCAGCGCATGAGCGCCTTTATGACGGGAATCGTGATGAGGATGGCCCATGCGGGATGGGGCTGCCCCAGGCAAAGCCACATATAGAGAAACCATGCAATGGCGGCTGCTGGATAGACGCATTCAATGAGCTTTGACAAATGGCGTCGATCGATAAAGTCGCCAAGCGCGTAATAGACGGGAATCAAAAAGACGAGGAAGAGTCCCGTAGCCCATGTGCCGTAAACAATGCCGAGCACCAGATAGGCAAGAGTGACAAGTGCGGGTAAGGGGAACTTGTTCCAAGC
>USMA01000038.1 GCA_900555765.1 uncultured Collinsella sp. | reverse complement strand
TCCGCGTCCGCCGCACCGGCGATATCCTGCCCCTGAAGATCAACACCATGCCCCACCCCGGCTTCCCGACTGACATGCAGCCCCTGATGGGCGTGCTGCTCAGCGTGGCCAAAGGCACCTCTACCATCACCGAGAGCGTCTGGGACAACCGCTTCCGCTATGTGGACGAGCTGCGCAAGATGGGCGCCAACGTTCAGGTGGACGGTCAGGTGGCCGTCTTTGAGGGCGTGGAGAAGCTCACTCCGGCCCCGCTCCGCGCTTCCGACCTGCGTGCTGGCGCGGCCATGGTCGTCGCGGCCCTGATGGCCGACGGCACCAGCGAGATCGAGGAGATCGGCCACATCGAGCGCGGCTACGAGAACATCGTGGAGAAGCTGCGCGGCCTTGGTGCCGACATCTGCAAGGTGGATCGTGCGCCCGCCGCGCTGGAATCGGCGATGTAACAAATAAATCATGCAGCCTACTGCGGTCCCGCGGTGGGCTGCTTTTATGAGGAGATCAATGTCTGAATTCATCTCATTATACTCCGGTTCCTCCGGCAACAGCAGCGTGGTGCGCTGCGGGGAGCGGTATCTCATCATCGACATGGGGAAAGGCGTGCGCACTACGAGTGCGGCCCTCAAGGCGCTGGACCTGAACATCTCGGACTGCGCGGGCATCCTTGTCACCCACGAGCACAGCGACCACGTCAAGGGGCTTTCCACCTTCCTGAAAAAGAACCCGCTGCCGGTGTACGGTGCGGAGGAGACGCTGGGGTTTCTGGAGGAGAACCATGTCGTTCCCCCCTCCTGCGATATGACGGCCCTGCCGCCGGGCCGGGAGGCAGAGATCGGGGGCTTCGGGGTCACAGCCTTCCCCGCCGGCCACGATGTGACCTTCGATATCTTCGCGGATGGGCAGTGCTTCCTCCCCCGCTCGCTATACGGGCGTCTGGATGAGTTCTGTGGCGGCGACCCCCACATCGCGGCTTCGCTCAAGCGCACACGAACACCGATCGACATGGATATCGACAGCAAGATCGACGAGGTCGAGACGCTCGAACGCATCGCCATGTACTGGCACGACCCGGCCGATCGCGACGCCATCGCGGCGGCGCTCGACACGCTCGGAGGCATTGAGGTCACGCGTTCTTACGCCATGAATATCGAGGTCATGGGTGAGGGCGCCACCAAGGGGACGGCCCTCACGTGGTTATGCGAGCACCTGGGCGAGCGTCTCGCCGACGCCTGGGCGTTCGGCGACAACATCAACGACATCCCCATGCTGCAGGCAGCGGGCCATGGCATGGCCATGATCAACGCCGAGCCCGAGGACCGTGAGGCCGCCGATGCCATCACCGAATACGATAACGACCACGACGGCGTCGCCCGCACCATCATGGCCGCCCTCGCTTAGTCATTGGTCAGTCACTGGGGACGTTCTTAAACGACTAGTCACTGGGGACACTCTTCGCAAAAAGCTGCAAGGACTGTCCCCCACTGCCGGCAGAAAAAGAACGTCCCCATCTGCCGGATTAGGAGAGACTCTCCAGCACGCGACGGAGCTCATGCTGAACGGCGTGGTCGCGGTTGCAGCCTACGACGCGATCGGCCACCGCCTTGAGCGCGGGGCGCGCGTTTTCCATCGCGCAGCCCGTACCGACAAAGCGAATGATCTCGTAGTCGTTCATCGAGTCGCCAAACGCCATGACCTCGTCGCGTTCGACTCCATAGTGCTCCATGAGCTGTGCGATGCCCGAGGCCTACGACACACCGGGCTGCATGGCATCGATCCACGCGTTGCCCGAAGGCGCAAAAGTATAGAGCTGACCGAGTTCGCGCTGTAGTACGTAAGCGCTGTCCATAACGGCACCGTCATCGCAAAAGATACTCGCCTTGATGATATTTACGCTGGGATTGGGCAGCTCCCAAATGCGCTCGGCATTGGGAAGGTCCTTATCGACCTCACGCACGAACTTGCACTCGTCATCGAGCAAGAAGGACTTGGTTCGGTCAAAAAGTGCAAGATGCAGATTGGGAAACGTCGCGACGGCCCGGGCGAGCCTTCGAATCGCCAGGTGGGAATACACCTCACGGTCTACCATCTTACCGTCGGCGTAGACCTGGGCGCCGTTAGCGGCGACAAAGTCCATCTTGTCGCGAACAGGTGCAAAGAACTCGCACAGGCGGTCGTAACGACGGCCTGACGATGCGGCGAAATGCACGCCATGCTCGTGTAGCGCCAGAATCAGTTCGTAGGTCTCGGGAGGCACCTGGCCGTTTTCGTCAAGCAACGTGCCGTCCATATCGGATGCAATCAGTTTAAACATAGAAAAGCTCCCTTCGGGCTTGATGGAATCGGACGTATATCCAATTCCAACGTACCCAAAGGGAGCTCAAATAAGACTCCGCGGGCGTAAACGTTACAAGGACCTGGCAAATAGCTCACACATGCCAGAGGCCCTACGGTCGCGGCGTCAGGCAGCCCGCCAAAGAGCGTCCCCAATGACTAGTCGTTTAAGAACGTCCCCGATGACTAGTCGGCGTAGGTGAAGGTGGTGACGTCGAACATGCCCTCGGGGCGGATGCGGAGCGTCGGGATGACCGGCAGGGGCAGGAAGATGATGCCCATGATGGGGTCGAGCGGCGGTTCAATACCCATGGCGCGCGCCTTGACCATAAAGTCGTCGTGCTGCGCGGCGACATCCTCGGCCGTGCCCTCGCTCATCAGACCACCAAGTGCCAGCGGAATACGCGCCACGACCTCGCCGTTGCGCACCAGCACGTGGCCGCCCTGGCCAACAGCCTCGACGGCAGCCATCATATCGGCCGCGTTGTCGCCCACCACGCACACGTTGTGCGAGTCGTGGCCGATCGTGGAGGCGATGGCACCGCCCGTGATGGTAAAGCCGCGCACCCAGCCGCGACCGATATGCTTGCCGACGAGCCCCAGGCCCACAGGACCATCGCCATCGGCGCCCTCGGCCTGCAGCGACACACCGCGGCCGTGACGCTCGATCAGCATAATGCGGCGCAGACCCTCGGCATTCTCGGGACGAACCATGCCCGTGATGGCCTTGCCCGGCACCACGTCGATCACGGCCTCGCCCGGCTTAAAGGCATAGTCGAATACGTCGAGCGATAGCTTCGGCAGCTTAACGGAGGCGCGCAGCTCATCGGCAAGGGCCGCAACCTCGGCCATCTCGGGTGCGATCTCGCCCACAAAGGTGCCGTCCTGCGCCACGAGCGCGCCGGCGGCATATACGCGATGCGGAGCCGGGGCAAACGTCAGGTCGTTGAGTACCAGCAGGTCGGCACGCGTGCCCGGGGCGATGGCGCCACGCAGCTCGTGCGGGTCGCGGCAACCGTGGTCCAAGCCAAACGCCTCAGCCGTGGAAAGGGACGCCAAAGAGATGGCGACCACCGGGTCGATGCCGGCCTCGATAGCCACGCGGCAGGCGTTGTCGATCATGCCGGTCGAAAGCGCATCGGAGGGAGCGCGGTCATCGGTCGCGAAGCAGCAGCGACGGGCGCGGGCGGGGTTCTCCAGCAGCATCGGCGACAGGTTGGCCAGGTCATGGCTGCACGTACCCTCGCGCAGCATCACGTACATGCCACGAGACAGCTTGTCGCGCGCCTCCTCGGGAATCGTCGACTCGTGGTCGGCGATAATGCCCGCCGCGGCATAGGCATTGAGGTCCTTGCCGGCAACGAGTGGGGCGTGACCGTCAACCTGTTTGGACGGCGTCTGGTTGGCAGCGTCGATACGAGCACAGGTCTCGGGATCGGCCATAAAGACGCCCGG
Organism: uncultured Collinsella sp.; assembly: GCA_900555765.1. Taxonomy (GTDB): domain Bacteria; phylum Actinomycetota; class Coriobacteriia; order Coriobacteriales; family Coriobacteriaceae; genus Collinsella. Next base: position 4,526 of record USMA01000038.1, on the reverse strand, counting down.
CAGGTTCATCATCTCGCCCAGACCAAAGACATCGCCCGGATGCTCGGCAAAAAACGCCTGCATATCGGCAGCCGAAATAACGGCACCGGCCTGCTCATCGGGCAGCGCGGGCACGCACGAAGGCATCATGTACTTGATGGAGATGGGTGCGCGGCGGCCATCCTCAATCATAAAGCGCAAGCCGTCGAGACCGGCAACATTGGCAATCTCGTGGCTGTCGGCAATGGCGGTGGTGGTACCGCGCGTCGCGGCCATGCGAGCATACTCGGCGGGACGGATGTTCGAAGACTCGATATGCAGATGCCCGTCAATAAAACCGGGAGCGAGATAGCGACCCTGGCAGTCGATGAGCTCAGTTGCCTCGTAGGTGCCAGCGGCATCGTCGCGACCATCGTAGAGCACGCCGACGATCACACCGTCCTTGACGGCAACGCTACCGGGCGCCACACGCTGGCCATACACGTCGACGATCTGCGCATTGGTAAACAGCCTGTCGACGGGCACGCGGCCCTCGGCGGCCTCGATCACAGACCTCATGACCTCAACGGACATACATACTCCTTTAACCGTAGAAAACGCTGCGGGGCGGACAGACCTTCACCGCAGCAAGCCAATAGCCATTGTATGCCCAAACGATGGGTCAACAATACGCCTCTCCGCTTAACGGCACACGCCACTTGGTGCAATGGGGACTGCCGCTGAGCACCAATACAAGGAGTGTCCCAAAGTGCCAACAACGGGAGCGCCGATGTTTTGGCAACGACAGCGAGCGGGCCGCATTTGAGACAAGGTGACGTGAAACGAAAGGGCGCTGACCTTCTGGTCGCGCCCTTGAAGTTGAACGTCAGATTGTACAGGTGCGGCCCGCTCAGCGTCGGCCGGTTACGGCGTTTGGTAAAACCGCGTAACTCTAGAGCTCCGTTACTTCAACGTTGTTGTAGATCTCGTCCCAGCGATCCATGACCAGGTGGCCGGTCTTGGGATCCATGGCGTTAAGCTTGCCGCAGGTATTGGCGGTCTTGAGCACCGTGACGTCGTCGGCGCCGGCAGCAATGGCATGCGCAAAGCCGGCGATGGTCGAGTCACCGGAACCCGTCGCGTTCACAGCCGCAATCGCGGGCGTCTTGGCGCGGAACGCGCGGCCCTCATGGAAGCCCACCGAACCGGCAGCGCCCATCGAAACGACAACCCAGGGGATACCGGCAAAACGGTCATCGGCGGCAAGCGCCTCGCGCAGGGCATCGACATCATCGGTCGTAAAGGACGTACCCAGTAGGCCGTTAATCTCGGTCAGGTTGGGCTTTACGAGCTCAGGCTTAGCGTCGGACTCCAGCGCGGCCGCCAGCGATGCACCCGAGGGGTCGAGCAGCACCTTGGCGCCCGCCTCCTCGGCAATCTTGACGAGCTCGGCATAGTAGCCGGCATCGACGCCACGCGGCAGCGAGCCCGAAAGCGTCACAATGTCCGCCTTCGCTGCGAGCTCGGCGAACTTGGCCGTAAAGGCCTCGAGCTCGGCCGGGGCGATCTGCGGGCCGCTCTCCAGCAGCTCGGTCTGATTACCCTCGTGCAGAATATTCAGGCAAATGCGCGTCTCACCGGCGATGGGCACAAAGTCGTTCTTGACGCCATCGGCATCCATAAGCTCGGCCATATAGGCACCCATGTGGCCGCCAAGCAGGCCAGTCGCGAGCACGTCGTCGCCCAGCTGCAGCAGCACACGGCTCACGTTGAGGCCCTTACCGCCAGCGGTCTTTTCGGGCGTCACGCGGTTAACATCGTCGATGATTAGCTTATCGAGCTGATAGCGCGTATCGACAGACGGGTTCATCGTAACGGTGAGGATCATTTTTAGCTCCTTATCTCGCAGGCTCCTTATGCCTCGCGATACGAGTCGACAAAACGGAATTACAGAATCTCAATCGTGAACGAGCGGACGATGGTCTCCTTGGGCTTGGCGACAAGGCAGCCGCGCTTATGCTCAAGTACGTCGTCCTCATCGGAGCAGGTCGAGAGGCCGCCCCAAGGCTCAACTGCCACAAAATCGCCCTCGGGCTTACTCCACACAATGAGATACGGGAAGCCCTCAAAGCTCAGGCGGACGCCCTTGTCCTCCCCCTTCTTAGAAAGCGTGACCTGGCGGCTCTCGAGCACGTCAAAGATGGTCTCCGCAAAATCGAAGAGCTCGTGCGACAGGGGCAGCGTCTTTCCCACCATGGGGTTCTTGGAGCGGTTAGCTACATCAATCAATCCGGTCGAGGGTACGGCGGTGCAAAGCTCCGCTGCCTCGTCTTTCTCAAAGCGCAGCTCGTAGTCCGTATAGGCCTCGCCCTCGTCGAGCGGGCACCTAAAGCCGGGGTGTCCACCGATAAAGAACGGCATGTCCTCGGCGCCCTCGTTGGTCACTTCATAGGAGACACGCACGGCAGCGTCCTCGAGCGTATAGCGGGCGACGAGCTTAAACGGATATGGATAAGCGCTCAGCAATGCAGCGTTATCCTCAGATGCCAGGCACATCGCCAGCTCGTTTGCGTTTTGGCTCAACAGCTTCCACTCCTGCTTGCGCGCAAAGCCGTGGCGGGCGAGCTTCACATGATGCCCGGCAAACGTCATGGCGCTACCATCGCGCAGGCCTCCGCAAATCGGAAAGCAGACCGGCGCCTGGCCGGACCACACCGCGGGATCACCCTGCCACAAATACTCGCGTCCGTCAGCCTCAATCGAGGTAAACGAACCACCAGCTGTGGACACCTTAATAGAAATTGAATCGTTGGAGAGAGCGTATTCCATTGCCCATCCTTTCGAACAACTGCTTTTTGCTCGCAAGTACCCGTCTCGGCCCTGACCAAGGGACAAAACCCGCACGCTCATCGATGTGCCCGATATCCCAGCCATGCAACGGGGCACCATACAGACATTGATGCAATTACAGCTGAAAGGCTTTCTTATGCGAACCATCATCCTCTACGCCTCGCGCCATCACGGCAATACGAAAAAGCTCGTGGACGCCATCGTTGAGGCGCACCCCGAGATCGATACCCTCGATGTGAAGTCACCCGGTAAAAACGAGTATCCCGACCTGCACGAATATCATCAGATCGTTGTCGCCACGGGCATCTATTACTCCGAGATCGACAAGGACATGGCACGCGTGCTCACTAACGTGCTGCAGCCGCAGGACAAGGTGTTTGGCCTTATGGCCTACGGTGGCAAAAACAAGTGGTACGGCAAGGATATCGATGATATCTGCCGCATGAGGCGGGCCATCTTTATGGGTGCCTACGGCTGCCCCGGCTTTGATACGTGGGGGCCGTTCAAGCTCGCCGGCGGTGTCCAAAAGGGCCACCCGACCGCTGAGGAAATTAAGGGTGCCGTCGACTTCTTCGACAAGATCGAAGACGAGTATGGCGACATCATCGTCGAAGAGTATGCCAAGCGCGAGAAGCGCCTAGCATACGAGAAGGAACATCCTGCAGGAGGCCTGGTGGCCGGCGTCAAGCGCACGGCAAAGAAGATCGCTAACAAGCTGTAACTGTTAAGGTACTTTTGAGCGTTTAACCCATACGGCGGGTCCGAGCAGATTCGGGCCCGCCGTCTTTTTCTATCGTTACTCGGTAAAGGCGTTGCCGACGCTCTGGCCGCCAACATACGTCTCGACGAGGGCAAGCTCATGGTCGAACACGACAAAGTCGGCGTCGCGACCCGGCATGATGCTGCCGCACTTATCCTCGATGTGCGCAGAGCGAGCCGGCACCTCAGTTGCCATGCGAATGGCGATATCGGCGCTGGCAATGCCCCAGTCGACAATGTTCTTAACACCCTGGGCAAGCGTGAGCACCGAGCCGGCAATGCTCTTGCCGTCGGCGAGCCAGCACAGGTTGTCCTTCATGATGACGTCCATGCCGCCGCTGGTGTAGCTGCCCTCGGGCATGCCGCCGCAGCCAAGGCAGTCGGTGATGAGCACCGTGTGCTGCCAGCCCTTGGCCTGCAGCAGCGCCTTGATGGCGGCAGGGTTTACGTGCTTGCCGTCGCAGATGATCTCGGCGTAGGTCTCGGGCGTGGACATGGCGGCGCCCACGACACCGGGCTCACGGTGATGCAGGCCGCGCTGGCCGTTATAGGTATGCGTAAAGCAGCTGGCGCCGGCGTTGATGGCGGCGATGCACTCATCGTAGGTGGCGTCGGAGTGACCGATGCTGGTCACCACACCCTTGGCGTTCAGAGCAGCCGCATAAGCAGCGGCACCGTCGCGCTCGGCCGCCATGGCGCTCTTAACGATGCGACCACCCGCAGCCTCCTGCCACTGATCGAAGACCTCCTCGGAGGGATCGATCAGGTAAGCGGGGTTCTGCGCGCCCACGTGCTTCATGGTAAAGAAGGGGCCCTCCAGGTAGATGCCCTGAATGCGAGCACCGCAGAAGTCGGGGCCGCGACCCTCGTCCGCCTGAGCGATAGCGGCGCAGGCGTCCTTGATCTGCTCGACGCCATCGGTGAACGTCGTGGGCAGCCAGCTGGTGGTACCGCGACGG
>USMA01000037.1 GCA_900555765.1 uncultured Collinsella sp. | reverse complement strand
TCTTTGACGTTTCGCACCAGACCTACGCCCACAAGGCGCTGACCGGGCGCGCGTACACTTATATCGATCCGGAGCGTTATGGTGAGGCTTCTGGCTTTGCCAATCCCGACGAGTCCGAGCACGACCTGTTCGCCATGGGCCATACCTCCACGTCGGTGAGCCTGGGCTGCGGCCTGGCGCACGCTCGTGACCTGGCGGGCGACAGCTACAACGTCATTACCGTTATTGGCGACGGCTCGCTTTCGGGCGGCCTGGCGTTTGAGGGCTTTAACAATGCCGCCGAACTCGATAGCAACCTGATCATCATTGTCAACGATAACGCCCAGTCCATTGCCGAGAACCATGGCGGCCTGTATCGCAATCTGGCCGAGCTGCGCGCCAGCAACGGCACCTGTGAGCGCAACGTTTTCCGCGCGATGGGGCTCGACTACCGCTACCTGGACGCCGGTAACGACGTGTTGGCCCTCGTCGACGCGTTGCAGGAACTGTGCAATATCGATCATCCCATCGTGCTGCACGTCTCCACCGCCAAGGGCAAGGGCTTTGAGCCAGCCCAGAGCGATCCCGAACGCTGGCATCACGTGGGTCCGTTTGACATGGCAACTGGCCGCACGCTCTGCCCGGGCCATCCGAGCGAGCCTGCGCCGCGCACCTATGCCGACATTACGGGCGAGGCGCTCAGCGCCGCCATCGAGCACGATCCGCAGGTCGTGGGCATCACGGCCGCCACGCCCTACATCATGGGCTTTACACCCGAGCTTCGCGCTGCCGCCGGCAAACAGTTCGTCGATGTGGGCATTGCCGAGGAGCACGCCGTGACCTTTGCCACCGCGCTTGCGCGCTCGGGCGCCAAGCCAGTCTTTGGTGTGTACGGCACGTTTTTGCAGCGCGCCTACGACGAGCTGTGGCACGATCTGTGCCTCAACGACGCCCCCGCAACCATCCTAGTGTTTGGCGCGTCGATCTTTGGCACCACGTCCGAGACGCACCTCTCGTTCTTTGATATTTCCATGCTGGGCGGACTTCCCAACATGCGCTACCTTGCACCGGCCTGCATGGAGGAATATCTGTCCATGCTGAGCTGGTCGCTCGACCACCGCGAGCATCCCGCGGCGATCCGCGTACCGGGCATTGGCTTGGTAAGCCGTCCCGACCTTGCGCCTGCCGAAGACACCGACTACAGCGCCGTTCGCTACAACGTGGTGCGCCAAGGTCGCGACGTTGCCGTGCTCGCGCTCGGCGATTTCTTTGAGCTGGGCGAGCGCGTGGCAAACCGTCTGGCTGCCGAGTACGGCATCGAGGCCGCGCTCGTCAACCCGCGCTTTGCAACCGAGCTCGACCGCGAGTTCCTCGACAGCCTTGCCGCCGAGCATCGCGTTGTCGTCACCCTCGAGGACGGCATCTTGGACGGCGGCTGGGGCGAGCGCGTCGCGTGCTATCTGGCCTGCACACCTGTGCGCACGCGCACCTTTGGCATCGCCAAGGGCTTCCCCGACCGCTACGACCCCAACGAGCTGCTCGCTCAGAACGGCATGACGGTCGAGAACATGGCCGCCGAAGCCGTAAGGCTACTCAACGAGTAAGAAAACCTCCGCAAAGAAAGCATCCCTGCGGAGGTTTTTATTTTCGCGGAGCGATTATCTCGATCTGTAACACCTAGCGGACAAATCCGCGTCTTACTGTTACAGATCTAGACAAGACGTCTTAGTCCCTGACCTTTGTCTCAATCTGTAACAGATAGAGACCTTTTGGCCGTCCAGATGTTACAGATTGAGACATTCGAATTCCCCTGAAGAGAAAATCTCGATCTGTAACAGTTGCTCGGCAAAAACGGCTGCAGATGTTACAGATTGAGACAAAGCAGCAAGGCAATTATCGATAGCTTTGCTTGAGGATTTCGACGACGTCGGGGTCGGTCAGCGTTACGGGGTCGTGGCTGAACAGGACGCCGTTGGTCGTCAGAGCATTGTGCGCGATGGCCGGCAGTTCTTCTGCCGTAATCCCCCATTCGCTCATGGCGAGGTCGGCCACGTGGCAAGCCTCCATCAGACGTGTGAGTTCAATTACAAAATCGTGCGGATCGCTGGCGGTAGCATTACCCATCAGACGCGCCATGTCGATATAGCGCTCGGGCGCGGCGCCGCGGTCGATCATCCACGTATGGTAAGCACGCGCGATCATGATGAGTCCGGCACCGTGCGGCAAGTCGTTATGATGCGCACTCATGCCATGTTCAAGACCATGCGAGCCCGTGGTGCCCGAGGCATCCATGGCATAACCGCCGAGCGTATTGGCAAACGCAAGGCTCGAGCGCGCCTCCAGGTCATCGCCATTATTGACACACGTAGGCAGCGCCGCGGCGGCACGGCGAATGCCTTCGCGGCAAACCATGTCGCCCATGGGCGTGTTGGTATTCGACACATAGCACTCAACGCAATGGAACAGGGCGTCGAATCCCTGATAGGCGGTCAGACGTGCCGGAACGCTCACCATGAGCTCGGGATCAACGATCGAAAGCACCGGAAACAGGCGCGGATCGCCCAAGCGAAGCTTCTCGTCATTTTCCTCGCAGGACAGGACACCGCCCGCATCGACCTCGGAGCCGGTACCCGCCGTGGTGGTCACGCAAACAAGCGGCAGCGGATCGTTTGGGATAGGCAGGCCGAGCGCAGTGCCACCATTGACAAAGTCCCAGATGTCACCGGGGCACTCGTTGCCCTCGGCATCAGTATGCGGGTTGGCCGCCACCGCGCAGATGCCCTTGCTGCCGTCCATGACCGAGCCGCCGCCGAGCGCCAGTACAAAATCACAGCCATGGGTGCGCGCCATCCAGCCACCCGCGTTGACGGTCTCGCGCAGGGGATTGGGCTCAATGCGATCGAACAACTCATGCGCCACGCCGGCGCGTTCGAGCTCCGCCTCCGCGCGTCTCAGGTATCCAAAGCGCTTGACCGAGTTGCCGCCGGTCGTAACGATGAGCGCTTTGGTGCCGGGTAGCTTCTGCGCGCCCAGCTCGCCCAACTTGCCCGCGCCAAACAGCACCTTGGTCGGCGCGAAAAAAGAATAGCCGTTCATACGCGATCTCCTTACTTATATATGCGTCGCGTTGCCGCCATTATAGCGACCGCCACGAGCGATCATGCCGTCTGCAAAGCGCTATCCCAGCTGTAATAATCGACGTTTGCCCAGATAAAACCTGCCAAAATAAACCTGTCCCTTTTTGGTAGGCAGAATAACCCATAAGGTAAGTATGTTTCTGAGTTATTTCGTGTTGACCCATCTGAGCGGGATAGGGTATAACTCTACTCAACCGCTAGGGATTTTATTGAGAAAGGTGTTCTCCCATGAGCAAAAACCTCTCCCAGCAGGTCGTTCTCGACCGCCGCGGCTTCGTCGCCGCCACCTTCGCAACCGTCGCCGGCCTTGGTCTTGCCGGCTGCTCCGATACCAGTGCCGAGGCCGACAAGGGTTCCGCCGCTGGCTCCTCCAAGAGCTCCGAAGATACCGAGGCTTCTACCACGCTCGACGCCAAGGCGTTCGACAAGCTCGTCGACAACGGCCCCAGGGCCGATGACGACGCCATCGCCGCCAGCACCTGGGCCACGGCCGTCAAGGACGCCGGCGTCTTTAAGATCGGTGGCGTTCAGACCTCCACGCTCTTCTCCCTCCTCAACGAGAAAGACGGTCAGACCCGCGGCTTCGATGCCGGTATCGCACAGCTCCTGTCCAACTACATTCTGGGCGAGAACAAGGTCGAGATCACCCAGGTGACCTCGGACACGCGCGAGTCTGTCCTGCAGAACGGCCAGGTCGACGCTGTCTTTGCCACCTACACCATCACCGATGAGCGCAAGAAGCTCGTCTCCTTTGCCGGGCCCTATTACTACACGCAGCAGGCCATCCTGGTGCTTGCCGATAACGACGACATCAAGAGCGTCGACGACCTGGCCGACAAGAACGTCGCCGTCCAGTCCGGCTCCAACGGCCCCGCCATCCTGGAGGAGTTCGCTCCCAAGGCCAGCCAGCAGGAGTTCAAGACCGACGAGGAGGCCCGCCAGGCACTCCAGCAGGGCCGCGTTGACGCCTACGTCATCGATAACAACATGCAGCAGAGCGCGCTGGTCCGCGAGCCCGGCAAATACAAGATCGCCGGCAAGCCCTTCGGCAGCAAAGAGCCCTATGGCATCGGCCTGCCGCTCGATTCCGACGGCGTCGCCTTTGTCAACGACTTCCTTAAGAAGATCGAGGACGACGGCACCTGGACTGAGCTGTGGCAGATCTGCATCGGCGACCGTACGGGCGACACCAACGTTCCCGAGCTGCCCGAGATCGGCGCCTAGGCAACGAGCCTGGTAACGGCCGCAACGAAACCATATGGAAACGCACGATGCGCTTTATTGCGATAAACTGTTTCCTTACTAAGTTGTCGGGGCTTCCGTACACACGGGAGCCCCTTTCCTTATCGGCGGGAGGTCCGCATGAGTCTCTCCGAGCTCTGGTCGCTCTATGGCCAGAACTATATCGACGCGCTGCTAGCCACCTGGGGCATGACGCTTGAGTCGTTTGCCATCGCCATGGTACTGGCCGTCGCCGTCACCGTGATGCGCGTGTCGCCGCTCAAGCCACTGCGCGTCTTTGGCGACCTGTATGTCCAGGTCTTCCGTAACATCCCCGGCATCGCGCTGCTCATCATCGTCGTCTATGCGCTGCCGCCGCTCAAGGTCGTTCTGCCCTACCGCACCTGCGTTATCGTCGCCACGGTCCTTTTGGGCTCGGCCTTTGGCTCCGAAAACTTTATGAGCGGCATCAACACCGTCGGCGTCGGCCAGGTGGAAGCCGCCCGCTCGCTCGGCATGAGCTTTAACCGCATCCTCGCCAAAATCGTGATTCCGCAGGCACTGCGCTCAAGCGTATTGCCCATGACCAACCTCTTTATCGCCGTCATGCTCACCACTGCGCTCGGCAGCCAGGTGCCGCTTAAGCCGCAGGAGCTCACCGGCGTGGTGAGCTATATCAACACGCGCTCACTTGGCGGCGTCGCCGCGTTCTTTATCTCGGCGCTCGGCTACCTGGGCACGGCCTTTGTGGTGAGCCACATTGGCAACTACATCGATAAGAAGGTGAGGATCCTCCGATGAGCAAGCACTCCTCCCCTGCGCTTACCATGCGCGATGCGCTCTACGAGGCTCCCGGCCCCAAGATGCGCGCCAAGATTCGCATCGGCACCGCCATCTCGCTTGTTGCCGTCGCCGCACTCGTCGCCCTCGTGTTGCAGCGCTTTTATGTGACCGGTCAGCTTTCGGTCCACTATTGGTATTTCTTTACTCACCTCACCACCTGGAAGTTCTTACTTGCCGGCTTTGAGGGTACCGTTAAAGTCGCACTCACCGCTGGCGCCATCGCGCTGGTGCTGGGCTTAGCCCTTATGCTCGGCCGCACCAGCGACATTAAGCCGCTGCAGCTGGTCTGCCGCGTGCTCACCGATTTCTTCCGCGGCGTGCCAAGCCTGCTGTTCATCTACTTCTTCTTTTTGGTGCTGCCCCAGTACAAGATCGCGCTGCCGTCGTTTTGGATGCTCACGCTTCCCGTCGCGCTCGCTGCAGCCGGCGTACTTGCCGAGATTTTCCGCGCCGGCGTCAACGCCGTACCGCGCGGGCAGGTCGAGGCGGCCCAGGCGCTCGGTCTCTCCAAGGCTAAAATCACCTTTAAAATCGTATTGCCGCAGGCTATTCGATTTATCATTCCGTCCTTGATTTCGCAGCTTGTGGTCGTAGTCAAGGACACCACCGTTGCCTACGTGGTGAGCTACCCCGACCTCATGCAAAACGCCCGCGTGCTCATTACCAACTACGACGCCCTCGTGTCGGTCTACCTGGTTATCGCGGTCATCTACATCCTCATCAACGTCGCGATCAACAAGGCCGCTGTCTATGTTTCGCACAAGACCGGCGCGACCATCATCCGCTAACGCTTTACCATTTCGAGTCATAAGGAGCCGAGCACCATGGCACAGAGCACCTCTTCCACCGGCAATCAGCCGCTGATCGAGCTCAGACACGTCGATAAGCACTATGGCGATCTGCACGTCCTCAACGACATCAATCTCTCGGTCGACCGCGGCGAGGTCGTCGTTGTGATCGGTCCCTCGGGCTCGGGCAAGTCGACCATGTGCCGCACCATCAACCGCCTGGAGACCATCGAGTCGGGCGACATCCGCATCGACGGCAAGGCGCTGCCCCAGGAGGGCAGACAGCTCGCGCAGCTGCGCGCCGAAGTCGGCATGGTGTTCCAGTCGTTCAACCTGTTCGCCAACAAGACGATCCTTGAAAACGTTACCCTCGCGCCCATCAAGGTGCGCCACATGGACAAGAAGGAAGCCGAGGACCTGGCCATGGATCTGCTGGGCCGCGTCGGCGTGGCCTCGCAGGCCTCCAAAATGCCGTCGCAGCTGTCCGGCGGCCAGCAGCAGCGTGTGGCCATCGCCCGCGCCCTCGCCATGCAGCCGAAGGTCATGCTGTTCGACGAGCCAACGTCCGCGCTCGACCCGGAAATGGTCAACGAAGTGCTTGACGTCATGGTCGAACTCGCCCACGAAGGCATGACCATGCTGTGCGTGACCCACGAGATGGGTTTCGCGCGCAAGGTGGCCGACAAGGTCGTGTTCATGGCCGACGGACAGATTCTCGAACAGAGCACGCCGGACGACTTCTTCGAACATCCGAAGACCGATCGCGCCAAGGACTTCCTGTCGAAGATCCTCACCCACTGAAGTGACGGAACATAACGACAGAAGAAGGAACCTGATATGAAACCACTTTCGATCACGGCGAAACGCATGTTGCGCAGAGCCGTCGCGGCATTCTGCGCGTGCGCGTGCGTGTTCGCGGTATCCGCATGCGGCGCGGACGAAACCGGCAAGATCCGCATCGGCATCAAATTCGACCAGCCTGGCCTGGGCTTCAAGAAGAACGGCACCTACGTCGGCTTCGACGTGGACGTGGCCAAGTACGTGGCCAAGAAACTCGGCTATTCCGAAGACGAGATCGTATGGAAGGAATCGCCGTCCAAGCAGCGTGAGGCTATGCTGCAGAACGGCGATGTCGATTACATCGTCGCATCCTATTCCATCACCGACGAACGCAAGAAGGTCGTCGATTTCGCCGGCCCGTATTTCGTGGCCGGACAGGATCTGCTGGTACGCAAGGACGAAACCGGCATTGACGGACCTAAGGATCTGAACGGCAAGCGGCTGTGCTCCATGACCGGCACCACATCCGCCGTCAACGTCAAGGAGAAGTTCGCCAAGCAGACCCAGCTGATGGAACAGCCCGGCATGGCGGAATGCGCCACCGCGTTGCTTTCCGGCATTGTGGACGCCGCCACCACCGACGACATCATTCTCGCCGGCCTCGCATCCGCCTCACGTGGACGCCTGCGCGTGGTGGGCAAGCCGTTCACCCAGGAGTATTACGGCATCGGTGTCAAGAAGGGCAACACCGAGCTGAAGAACAAAATCAACAACGCCATCACCGATATGATTCAGGACGGATCTTGGCAAAGGGCCATTTCCGACAACGCCAGGGGAGTGGCCTACACGCCGAACGCCAAGTACAATCCGCCGGAGCCGAAAGGAAAGGGGAATAAGTGATGGACGGATTCCTCGCGTTGTTCAGCCAATACAACATTCCCGGCGCGTTTCTGGTGAACATCGAGCTGACCCTGTGGTCGGCGTTGTTCTCCACGATTCTGGGCGTCATCCTCGTGATGATGCGCATATCTCCGATCGCCTCGCTCCGTACCGTTTCCGGTGCCTACGTCGAACTGTTCAAGAACCTGCCGCTGACCATCATCATGGTGTTCATGGTGCTGGGCGCCTACGCGCAGCTCAAGCTCACGTTCTCCGACACGTTCGTCACGAACTTCTTCTGGCTGGCGGTGACGGGCCTGAGCCTGTACACCGCGGCTTTCGTATGTGAATCGCTGCGCTCCGGCATCAACACCGTGCCGCTTGGTCAAGCCGAGGCCGCCCGCGCGTTGGGCCTGAACTTCATGCAGGCCGCCACTCAGATCATCCTGCCGCAGGCGTTCCGCGGCTCGGTCGCGCCTCTCGGCAATACGCTGATCGCGTTGCTGAAGAACTCCACGGTGGCCGCGGCCGCGGCGGTGGCCACGGAGACGTCGTCGCTGATGAGCACGATGATCGAATTCCACCCGGACGTGATCGTGCAGATCTTCCTGATCTTCTATGTGGTCTTTGCGAACATCAAGGTTCTGCCGGGCTTCACGCTGTTCGGCTTCATCCGCTTTGACCGGTTCTTCCCCGCCGTGGTGGCGCTGGCTCTGAACTCCGGCGCTTACCTCTCCGAGATCATCCGCTCCGGCATCCAGTCCATCGACGGCGGTCA
>USMA01000036.1 GCA_900555765.1 uncultured Collinsella sp. | reverse complement strand
CGTCAGCAGATTGTCCACGGGATAAGCATCAGCGACCTCATGCAGGCTCTCCACCTCGCGAATCTTAAGATCGCACGCATCGCGCTCGTATTTGACGATGTTTTTCTGCGAGCCGTCAGGCAGCGTGATCATGCAGTGATACGAATCCACGACATGCAAATCGCGACCGAGCGAAATCATAGGGATCACGTCAAAATTACGCAGGTGATCAATCAGACGGAGCAGCTCGTCAGCCGGCATAGCCTGGTCAAAAAGGACCTCATCGGTCTGAGCGTCGACCACATGCGCGCCATTAAAGGCAACCAGCAGACCGTCATGGTTTTGAAGGTCGAGCTCCTGCGCCAAGGCGTGCAGTCCCCATGCGGGACGGCCCGAAGCCAAGATGAGCTTAATGCCCGACTCCTGCGCCGCGAGCAGCTTCTCGCGCGTACGCGGGCTAATCACTTTCTGATCGTTGGTGAGCGTACCGTCGATATCCATCGCGATGGCTTTGATTGCCATATATGCCTCCCTGTCATTGAACAACCTTGTCTGAGCCATCATACAGAACACCCATCGCGACTCCGTTTACAACGGGCAAAAAGTCATATTGTCTCGAACATGAACGGCGTGTGGTCGTGAAGCTTTATCGCTCAGGTCAAATACGTCTGCTAGCGACGCTCATCCGTCGGTGCGCCCTCGACGATTGCGATGCCCGCCGATGCGCCTAACGCGCTGGCGCCGGCCTCGATGAATGCGCAAGCCTCTTCGTAATTATGGATACCGCCCGCCGCCTTGATTGCCACGGCATCGCCGAGCACCTCGTGCATCAGCCGCACGTCCTCGAGCTTAGCACCGCCAAAGCTTCTGCCGGTCGATGTCTTAAGGAATCCCGGCTTGGCCTCCAGCGCGATCTCGCATACACGGCGCTTGGCGGCGTCGTCGCCGTCCAGCTTGCACATCTCGACGATTACCTTGTCAGTGATGCCATGCGCGCGACAAAAATCAGCAATGGTAGTCATCTCGCGCTCGATGGCATCAAAATCGCGGTTCTCGCTCGACCCCAGATTCAAACCGAAGTCAATCTCGCAAGCATCTCCTCAAGCGTCATAGTGACCTGGGGAAAGTCGATGGCGCCGGCAAGGATGATGTCAGAGCCCTCGAGCATGGCGCGGCCCGTCTCGTACTCCTGAAGGTTCGCAAATACGCAGCGAAAGTTGTACTTTAACGCCTTCTCGACATACTGCTCAAACGTGTCCTCGGGGGCATCGATATAGTCGATGTATTTATTGATGGGTTTGGCAAGTGTCATGCTGGGCCTCCTTGTTCAGGACTGACAACCGATTCGTGGTTTCACGCGAAAAACCACGTTCAATGTACGCCCGACATACAAGGACAGCGTCCGCATTCCGACAAGTGGTATGAAATTAGCTGTAAACGTATATTTACAGACAGCGAATGGCACCGCACGCGGAATGCCGACAGCAAGACATGCCCCCCCTCAATACACCCTCATGCCCCTTTACTGTTTGCGACCAGAAATGATGAGCTGCACAACGTCGTTAGCGGTCGAATTCGACCTCTGACGACGTCACGCGACTCATCGTATCCGACCGACAACAGAAAAGGGGCACGTTCGCATAGCGTGGCGCGTGACGGTTGCAAAACCACCCCATTTGAAACAAACGCAAAAAAGTACTTGCAAAGACGCGTTCCGACATATAAGTTGATAAAAGACCGCCGTTGCGGTTTTAAGTAGATCGAGCATATGAAATTTCAGTTTTTAGCGTGTAAGAGAAAGAAGATCGGCAAAGTACAACCCCAAACGCAATGACAACTTAATGAGGTAACTGCCACATGTGAGGCACCCAGGGCATTGCTGTCTCGATTTTGAGCACGATGCCTTCCGCCTTGCATGGGCCGTTCCATCCCGCCCCTGCAGCAACTGCCTCACGGGCTCATTGAAAACCGCATAGCACCCCAACGTCAGCACATCACCCACGGCAAGCACATCACTCACGACAACCAACACATCAACAAACAGCACGAACATCAACCGATTGGAGAAGCTATGACAAACCACCACGCTGAAGACGGCGATAAGAAAAGCATTCTGGATGCCCGCATTGAGCGAGCATATGCAAACGAATATGACGCCGCCTTTGCCGCCGCGACCATCAAGAACTACGCGTCGCTACCGCTCGCGACGATCTTGGCCGACCACCCTCAACTGCTGAAGCGCTGCACAAAGATCATGGGCGACCCCGACATTCGCAAGCTGACAGACCCCTATGCCCCAAAACGCGACAACGGTTCGTACGTTCTTACCGTAGGCTGCCTAGCCCATATGCTTACGGCGCTCGACACGAAACTCAAGCTCGAATGGGAACCCGACGAGCGTCATGAACTCGAAAGCAAGCGGAACACCCTGCGCACCGCACTGTTCCTTCCGTTGGACGGCCTCAAGCGCTGCAACGTCGAGCTCAATACACAGGCGCGGCAAAAGCCCGGGACCACAGGGCAGAAAACTCCAAGACCCCATGCGGCCATCGTCGACCGCAACCGATATAACCGCATGACCGCGCATTTTTCTGCCGAGGGAGCAGCCATAAGGACGCTGATCGACCTGCTGTGCCTCCTGAGCATCAACGAGCTATTTGAGGGCTATCTCGCCCTTGTTCCCGCGACGGCACCCAAGTCGGTAGCAAAGATCATCGAGACCTGCAGACGCCAGTTTGAGCGCCATCGCAATGGCAGCGAGATGAACGCCAGCATCGCGCAGTACTACGCGGCTCATTACAAAAATGACGGATGTGCCCCTGTCGAGCATCAGCTGCGGCTCGCCTACACCACGCCCGCCGCAACGCTCTATCGCTTTGGAGCCCTTGGCGCTTGCGAGCCGCACGAACAGGCAGCCTGCCCCACAACCGAGCTCGATCTCAGGCTCGGACGAACCCTGTAGCCCGCCAGCCCCTCCGCGGGCAACAATCCTATTCCACAACACAACCAACAGAAAGGAGTCCTCATGGACACCAATCATTCCCCCATCATCAGCCCCCTCACCATGCGTGAATCCGCCCGAGGCATCACGCTCACCAGCATTTACGATGAGATGCTCGCCCGTCGCGAGCTCTCCGTCATGGGAAACATCGAAACCCCGATGGCCCACGACCTATGCCAGCAGATCCGCCTGCTCGATGCCACCGACCCCAGCCGCCCCATCACCATATTTGTCGCCAGCGCCGGCGGAAGCGTGCGATCGGGCCTTGCGATCTATGACGCCATGCGCCTCGCATCGTGCCCCATCCGCACCGTCTGCCTGGAATTCGCCGCGTCCATGGGCGCCGTGATCTTTATGGGCGGCGACGCTCGCCGTATGGCGCCCCATGCAGAGCTCATGATTCACGACCCCCTGATCCCCCAGGGGGCAGGCGGCGCGGCACTTGCGCTGCAGGAAACCAGCCGGCGTCTCATGCAGACCCGCAAGACCCTCACGCAAATCCTCTCGGACCGCAGCGGCCTCACGCCCAAGCGCATCCAGTCCCTCACTGCAAAAGACACCTACCTTTCGGCCGAGCGCGCCGTCGAGCTCGGCTTTGCCCACGAAATCCTCTCGACCACCAAGGAGGTCGCCCATGTCTAACCTCGCCAGCCGTCTCGCCGCATCTGAGTCCGCATCGTCCACCATCCTCGCCAAGGATCGAACGCTTTCCTGCGACACCCGCCAAACGGGACTCAACAACAATGCACTTGTGATCGGCCCCTCGGGAGCCGGCAAGACCCGAAACGTCCTCAAGCCCAACCTGCTGCAAATGAACGCAAGCTACATCGTGCTCGACACCAAAGGCACGCTCTGTCGCGAAGTGGGACCCGTGCTGGCAGCCCACGGTTACCGCGTGCAATGTCTCACCATCTCCGCCCACTCCACCGTCGCGGCTCTTGCGCCCGGCATCGTGCGCTGCGGCTACAACCCCCTGATGCACATTCGCCGCAAGGCGGACGGCAGGCCCAACCAGCAGGACATCCTCTCGGTGGCAAAGGCCATCTGCCCCATCGAGGACAACAACCAGCCTTTTTGGGATCATGCGGCGGCAAACCTGCTGTCGTGTCTTATCGCCTACGTCACCGAACAGCTACCCGCCGACGAGCAGACGATCAGCTCGGTCATCAAGCTGATCGAGCACCTGCAGGACGGTGCCACAGGTCGATTGTTTGACGACCTGATCACGACCGACCCCCAAAGCTATGCCCTCTCGCTATGGCGGCGCTACGCCATTACGCAAAATGCCGAGCGCATGCACGCGAGCATCGTCGGCATCCTTGCCGAAAAGGTCATGTGTCTGGGATTCGACGGTGCGGCACAGCTCTATCGTGAGTGCCATCAGGTGGACTTCGCTTCCATGGGACACACCCCCTGCGCCCTGTTTGTAACCGTGAGCGATATTGACCGCAATCTCGATCCGCTGACCGGCCTCTTTATTTCGCAGGCGTTTATGGGCCTCATTCGTGAGGCCGATAGGCAGCCCGACGGCAGCCTGCCCGTGCCCGTGCGCTTTATGCTCGATGACTTCGCAAATCTGCAGATCCCCCAGATCGACAACGTGCTCTCGATTATCCGAAGCCGCAACATCTGGGCAACGCTGCTGCTGCAGTCGACCAACCAGCTCGATGCGCTCTATGGCGAGGCACGCGCACGCTCCATCATGGGCAACTGCGACACGCATCTGGTGCTGGCGTTCCAGGATCCCGAGAGTGCCCGGGTGTTTTCCGACCGCGCCGACGCGCTGCCCAGCACGCTCATGGCGACGCCCGTCGACCGTTCCTGGCTGTTCGTCCGCGGCCACACTCCCGAACAGGTCGAGCGCTTTAGGCTCGAAGACCATCCGCTCTACGGGGAGCTGCCCGAGGCGCAGCGAGGCCATGCGGAGGCCGAAATCTAGGCGCAGGGTTCTCGCAGCGCGCGGCGCTCCGGCGATGTTCCACAAAAGCCGTGCGTCCCGGGACCACGGCAAAGCAAAGGGGCCCGCATCCGATAGGATACGGGCCCCTGGCTATAAGGCGCGATGCGTTAACAGCAGCGACTACTTGCGGTGAGCGCGGTAGAACTCGATGAGCGCCTGGGTCGAAGCGTCCTGCTCGGCCTTGGCGGCGTCGTCGTGGAAAGCCGGGGTGATCTGCTTGGCAAGCTGCTTGCCCAGCTCGACGCCCCATTGGTCGTAGGAGTCGATGCCCCAGACCGTGCCCTCGACAAACGTGATGTGCTCGTACAGGGCGATGAGCTCGCCGAGCGCAAACGGGGTCAGCGTGTCGCCGAAGATCGAGGTCGTCGGGCGGTTGCCCTCAAAGCAGCGGGCCGGGACGATCTGCTCGGGCGTGCCCTCGGCGCGCACCTCATCGGCCGTCTTACCAAAGGCGAGCGCCTTGGTCTGGGCCAGGAAGTTGCCCAGGAACAGCTCATGCACGTCCTGACCGCTGTCGGTCGCAGGGTTGGCAGTGTTGGCGAAAGCGATAAAGTCGGCCGGGACCACCACGGTGCCCTGGTGCAGCAGCTGGTAGAAGGCGTGCTGACCGTTGGTGCCGGGCGCGCCCCAGAAGATCTCACCGGTGTCGGAGGTCACAGCGCTACCGTCCCAGCGGACGTGCTTGCCGTTGGACTCCATGGTCAGCTGCTGCAGGTAGGCCGGGAAACGGTGCAGGTACTGGCAATACGGCAGCACGGCGTGGCTCTTGGAACCGAAGAAGTTGACGTACCAGACGTTGAGCAGGCCCATCAGCGCGACGGCGTTGTTCTCGAGCGGGGTATTGCAGAAGTACTCGTCGATGGCGTGGAAGCCCTCGAGGAACTGCTGGAAGCGCTCGGGGCCGAGCACCACGATCAGCGACAGACCCACGGCGGAGTCGACGGAGTAGCGGCCGCCGACCCAGTTCCAGAAGCCAAAGGCGTTGGCGGGGTCGATACCGATGGCCTCAACCTCCTCGTGTGCGGTGGAAACGGCGACTAAGTGCTTGGCCTCGGCCTCGGCGTTCTGCTCATCGGAGCCATCGATGGCGCCCTGGGCCTTGAGCTGCTCGAGCATCCAGGTCTTGACCTCGCGGGCGTTGGTAAGGGTCTCGAGCGTGGTGAAGGTCTTGGAGACGATGATTACGAGCGTGGTCTCGGGATCCAGGCCCTTGAGCTTCTCGGCCTGGTCGTTGGGGTCGATGTTGGAGATGTAGCGGCAGTCGATGCCGGCGTCGGCGTAGGGACGCAGGGCCTCGTAGGCCATAACCGGGCCCAGATCGGAGCCGCCGATGCCGATGGACACCAGGTGCTCGATCTTCTTACCGGTTACGCCCTTCCACTCACCGGAGCGCACGCGCTCGGCGAAGGCATACATGCGGTCGAGGACCTCGTGCACGTCGGCGACGACATCCTGGCCGTCAACGATGAGCTGGCCCTTCTCGCTTGCCGGACGACGAAGCGCGGTGTGCAGAACAGCGCGGTCCTCGGTGGTGTTGATGTGCTCGCCGGAGAACATGGCGTCACGGCGCTCCTCGAGCTTCACCTCGCGGGCAAGATCGCACAGCAGCTTGACGGTCTCATCAGTCACCAGGTTCTTCGACAGATCGAAGTGCAGGTCACCGGCGTCAAAGCTCAGCTTGTTCACGCGGTCGGCATCGGCGGCGAACCAGGCCTTGAGGTCGATACCTTCGGCCTCAAGCTTCTCCTGATGAGCCTCGAGCGCCTTCCAAGCGGCAGTCGACGTAGCATCGATAGGTGCGGCAACAGTAGCCATAGAGTCCTCCTCAGCATACGGGCGCACGCCTCCATGCGCCCGGACATTCAGATGCCACTATTCTAGCGCAGGTCAAGACTACAATCAGCGAGCGTTGCCAATCGGCCCCCCAAACGGCAACCGACCAAAAAGGGACAGGTTTATTTTGGCAGATCAAACGCTTTATCTACCAAAATAAACCTGTCCCTTCATGGCAAATATTACGCCGCGGCACACACGCTGCCGAGCAGCTCGCGCAGAGGAGACCCAATGCCCTCCAGCAGTTCGGGCGCGATGATGGCAAAAACGGGAACCTCGCCGGCACCCACTACGGCAGGCACCTTGCCCTCCGAGACAATGCATCCATAAGGCACAAAGCCGTCTTCGCCGGCATCGAGCGCCGCCATGCGACGGGCGAGCTCGCGTGCAAAGCCGGCAGTATCGGCATCGCCGATCGCCAGGACAAAGTCCACGCCTTCGTCGGTCGCCAGGGCCACGGCTTCGTCGATCAGTTCGTCTCCCCCATCGCCCTCAAACGAGCCGCAGCGGAAAAGCACACGCTCGAGTAGGGCTCGATCAAGCGAGCCAAGTGCCGCCGAGACAAGCTCATCGCGCGTATGTTTGTCACCGCCCAGCACGACCAGTGCCTTGGTGCCGCCGTAGTGAGCGACCAATCGTCCACACCAGCGAGCCACGTCTCCATCCGCAACAAGGCGCGTCGGCATACCAAACCCATAGTTGACCATCTTTCCCACAACCCTTCCGTGCGTATAGGCGGTATCAATCGTTAGGCTCATGCTACGAAGCGAGCTTTTCCGAGCTGTTTCGCGCTCTTTAGGGCTGCGTTAAAAACCCGATGCAGCTGCACGACTATACCTGCCAAAAAGGGACAGGTTTTGACGATGTCCGGATGAGCGGGTATTATCGAACATGTATTCGATAAGAACATGTGTTTGATGAAAGGGCACGGATGGCACACGAGCAGCACACCTATATCTGCATCGACCTCAAGACGTTTTATGCCAGCGTCGAGTGCGTCGATCGTGGGCTCGATCCGCTCACCACCAACCTGGTCGTTGCCGACGAATCGCGCGGGCGCACGACCATCTGCCTCGCCATCACACAGGCTATGAAGGACTTAGGGATTCACAACCGCTGCCGCCTATTTGAGATTCCCGATGGCATCGACTACATCACGGCCGTACCGCGCATGCAGCATTACATGGAGGTGTCGGCGAAAATCTACGGTATCTATCTGGAATACGTCAGCCCCCAGGACGTGCACGTCGACTCCATCGATGAGTGCTTTATCGACGTGACGCCCTATCTGGACCTCTATCACACAGATGCGGAAAGGTTCGCCTGCACGCTGCGCGACGAGGTCCTCGCGCGCACCGGCATCACGGCGACGGTCGGCATCGGCCCCAACCTATTCCAGGCCAAGGTGGCGCTCGATATCACCGCCAAGCACGTGCCCAGTCGCATCGGCAAACTCGACGACGAGACCTTTCGCAAGGAGATCTGGCCCCATCGTCCCATCACCGATATCTGGGGCATCGGTCCCGGCGTGGCAGCCCGCCTCGAGAAATACGGCGTCTACGATCTGATGGGAGTCGCGGCGCTCGCCGAAAGCCTGCTTTGCGACGAGCTCGGCGTCGTTGCCGTCTAAGAAG
>USMA01000035.1 GCA_900555765.1 uncultured Collinsella sp. | reverse complement strand
CTGTAAGGCCGGCGGTTACTGCCAGGCGTGCGATGTTCTTGCTCATGCTCATCTTCTTTTCCTCCGTTTTCCGTTTGGTTCTCATTCGATCGGTCATCATCTATCTGTGTCTTAGCATCTACTTCGCTACGTCTCGCCCCGCTCTCTGTGGGGCTGCCAGCTACTCTTTATGGCTGCCACCTCCCCGCTTGACCAGGAGCGCGACCACGATGAGCGCGGCTCCGGCGACCGCTGCAGCGGCCGCGGCGTACATTGCCATATCGCCAGTCGAGGGCATAAAGCCTCCGGTGGTAATGCTAGGGGGTGTGCCGGTGGGCGTGTTGATGAGCGACGCCTCCAGGCTGCCCGTCGACCCGTCCGCGCTGTCGGCGCGCAGGGGCGACTCGGCCGTGATGGTGAGCTTGGGCTTGGCGGCGGCCACCTGGTCGACGTCCAGGCCCTCGGCCTTAACCGTCACGGAGCGCGTGCCCTCACAGGCGGTGGAGCCCTTGCGCGCCGTGAGCGCGCGGACCTCCAGCTTGCCCGAGTCCACGCCCGAGACGGTCACGCGGCCGGCCTCGCCCGTCGTGACGGTGGCCTTGCCCTCCGCATCCCACGTGCCGTCGTCCGCCAGTGTGCGACCGCGGTCGTCGGCGATGCTCAGGACCGCCCCGGCAAGCGGTTTGTCGCCGTCGCTGCCGCGCTTGGTGAGTGCGAGATCCCAGGTGTAGGCGCACGCGTCGTCGCTCGGCGTGCGGGTGAAGCCGGCGTCGCCGGACTGGTCGGCGAGGGGAGAGCGCGGGTAGCGCAGGTAGACCTCGTTGGGGTTGCCCTTCGCGATGCCGTGGTTGCATGCGCTGTTGAGCGGCGCATTGTACACGGCGACCACGCGGGCGCCCGCGGCGAAGGCGTCGGCCCCGCCGCGCGCGGCGACCAGGTCGCCGGTGCGCACGGTGAAGGTCTTGCCGTCGGCCGCTACCTTGGTGACGCACTGGGCCGTGATGTCGGTCCAGCCCTTCGCGGGCTCGGTGCCGGCGAGGCCGTCCCTGCCGGTCTGGACGGCGTCGAAGCCGCCGTCCGCGCCCGCCGCCGCGTACACGCGCATGCTCGCGGCCACCTTGGAGGGGTCGAGCCCCGCGCTCATGGTGTCGACGAACCGCACCGTATAGGTGTCGTAGGCCGTGAGCCCGGCAGGGACCGTGGCAGAGAGGCGCCAGTACAGGTCGTCGGCGACCGTGGCGTCGGCGGCCTTCTGCCAGGCGGCGGTGCCGTCCTCCAGCACATGCTTGGCGACCTTGGGGGTCGCCGCCTTGGGCTTGACGGTGACGGCGCTGCCGCCGACCAGCGCCATGATCGGCGCGGTGCCGGCCTCGCCTTGGGCGATGGCGTCGTCCTTAGCGACGATGAGCCAGTAGCCGCAGGGCAGCTCGGCCGTCGTGCCCGCGTTAAGGGCCACGGGCTCGGCGCCAGAGCTCTGGAGGGAACGAGCGAGCTGTGCGCTCAGCGCGCTCGTAAGGTGGGAATCGGTGTTGAGCCACTCGGCAGCTTCCTGCGCGGTGGTCTGGGATTTGGACATGCCGGCGCTGTGCAGCACAGGCAGCGCGGCGTCGCGCACGGCGTCGCTTGCCCAGGCGAGGTCGGTGGCGATCTTGGCGTCGCTGTCGCCGTCGACGACGTTGGCGTTAAAGACCTGGTAGGCATCGTAGCTGCTCGCCACGGTGCCGCTCACCGTGATGGAACCGGTCGAGGTCGGCGCGGCCTGCGCGGAAGCGGGGAACACAACCGCGCAGGTGCCGATCAGGAGGGCAGGCAGCGCAAACAAGATCGGGAAGGAGCAAACTTTCTTATTCACGACGCTCGCCTCCCTTCGCATTCGCCTTGCGACGAATGTGCATCCAGGCTGCAGCAGCGCAAAGCACCGCCGCGCCGGCAAGGTACGTCAGAGTGACGCCCGACATACCAGAAAGGGGCAAAGAGGTGGAGTAGGTGTTGGTGAAGGTGGAGGCGGGAATGGCGTTGGGCGCGGCGTCCTTGCCGATGGTGTTACTCACGGTGTTGCCCATGTCGTCCTTCACCTGCGTGACCGTGGTGGAGGTGGTGAGGCCGGAGTACTTGCCAGTGGTCTCATCCATGACGGCCTTCACCGTGACGGCCACCTGGTACTCGGCCTTGGAGTAGCGAAGCTTGTCGATGGCACCGGTGGTAGGCGCGACCTCCTTCACCGTGTAGGTGTAGGTCTTGGCGTCAGTCGGGTTCGAATCGTCGATCTTGGCGAGGTGCTTTTTGGAGAACGAGATACCGCCAAAGTATGCCACGATGTCGTTGACCTTGGTGGAGCCCGCTGCGGGAGCGACGGAAATAGTCGTCGGATCAAGCTTAGGTGCGCTATCCTTATTTGCCCCCGTAGCCTCGATGCTGAACTCGAACGGCACATATTTGTCTTTATCGCCCTTCGGCCAGTCCGTATTGCGAACAGATTTGGTCACCGGGATCTTCACGGACGTAGTGGTAAGGGCGTCGGAAATGTAGACGTTGTTCCCGTCAATCGTCGGGCTCTTTCCCTCGGTCCACGTGACGGAACCGTCCTCGTTGGACACCGTGAACTCATAAACCGTGGTGTTCAAGTTGTAGCCAAACGGAGCCTGGGTCTCAACAAGCGTGTAAGTACCCGGCAGCAGACCCTCGAGCGTGAACTTGCCAGGCGCGGTGTCGGTGTCTGCCCACGTGGTATCGCTCGAAGTCGACTGGTCGCTCTCCCGGTCGATCACGGTCCAGGACTGGTCGGCCGTACCATCGGCGTCCTTTTTCTTGGTGAGCTTCCACTCAGAACCAGGCAAAGGAGTGTGTTTTGTGTCGTCCTCCGCCACCTTGGTCCAAGACACCGTACCGGTGATCCTGGCGTTGGGAATGGCACCCGTTGAGTTATTCTCGAACGGAACCAGCAAGTTGTTGTTCGTCGTATCCACATAACCCTGAACATAGTTCACCTGCTCGCCGGTATTGTTCATGGTTGCGTAGTAGATGGTGTCCGACTTCTGATAACCAGCCGGCGCCTTGACCTCGCGAATGTAGTACGTGAAGTAGTCTTTATCGTTGGGATCGCCAATTTTGGCCTTCTGATTCAAATAGTTGAACTGAAGCTCGCCATCATCCGAAGAGTAATCATTGGCACCGCCATCCGTTACCGTAACGATGGGATTCGTTTCATTCTTGGCATCATCGACAGTGCCGTATATCGTCCACGAGGAACCAGAAAGCGGCGTCATGCCGTCCGCAGCGTCAACCTTGCTCCACGCAATGGCAGAGCCGTCCGGTGTATACGACCCGGACCACGGGAAATTGTGACGCTCCTGATCCATATCGATGACGGAAGCCGAGTTACCCTCACCAAATGCTGCGGCAACCTTCGGGCTGTTCATTGAGAAATCGACGCCCACATAAACGCGGCCGTTGGTAGTCACATGGTCGTCGAAACTTCCGTTGGGAACGAGAATCGATCCGATCATAGCCGCCGCAGGATCGTCGTCAGTCCACTTGGCACCGGTGGCTGTGCCGCCGTATCCCCAGTCCGCGCGGTTTTCTCCCGCGATGCCGCCTCGAATGGTAAGGCTGGTGGTATCGACGAAGTTCCACATGATGGACTGGGAGGCCAGCGAGTATTTCGCGTCAAGGTCTTTCTTGGCGTACTGACTCTCGTAACCGCGAGATATTTCTGTATCTCCCCACCAGAAGCGCCAGCCGTTGTGGAACTCGACAGGATTAGTACCTGTAACGTTCACGACAATGGATGCGCCTTCGGGGATATTGGTGAACTTAAAGTCGACGCCGCGGTAGTAGACGCCATCCTTCCAGTTGGAGAGCTCGGAACCGGCGATGGTGAAGACCTGTTGCATAGAAGTTACATCGCCGGTAAATGTGATGAGTCGCTCGGTGTTGCGAATCTTATTGCTCGAGATTCCGGTATCGAGCGCACCGGAAACAGACTTGCCGCTACCATCGTCGCTACCATCGAATTTGAGTGTATAGCTTGTTCCGTCGTTATTGTACTTGTTGATGACGTAGTTGCTATTAGGCTCTGCAAAGCCGTTGACATCCACCTCGCCGGTATCTTCAAACGAGTCGAGCTGTTTCGATAGCTTCGAGAGGTATCCATTTGTACCGTTATAGCTCGAATAATCGCTACCGTTGACATTAGTCAAATCAACAGCTTTATTGAACAGGGTGCTTTCCAGAGCAGACAAGCCCTCGTACCAATTACCCTGCATTGTCACCACAGACTGGCGTTTATAGTCGCTATCGCGCCAGTATGTGATGGGGCCTGCGATTTGCGCGGTGTAGGCAAAGCCGGAAGGAGTCGCGCCCTCAAAAGGTCTCTGCTGTCCGACCCAAGCGCCTTTGTTCCAAGCGCCAACGGTAGTCGCCCCCGGCAAGTTGCCGTTGTAACCAACGCTCATTTTGGTGATCGCACTGTCGATTCCGGCGACCGCAAGCACGGTGCTGCCGTAGACAGGACGGAACTGGGAACCAAAACCAACGGTGCCAAAGCGGAAACCAGCGCCGCCACTATTATTATAGGGCCAGCTCTCTTTGAGTGGATTCATGGCAAGCTTGCCACGGACCACGGTAAGGCCCTCCGCCTCAGCGGCATATGAGCCGGTGGGGGCGTTGTCCGCATCAAGATCGATAGTGCCGTCGCTCGGCTTATCGCTCGGCTTACCACCGATGTACATGTCGCGGCCGACGTAGGTGGCAACGCCGGGATCAGGGGTTGAGACATTGATATTCGTACCGATACCGATAGACGTGGGAACCTGAATTCCCGGCTTCACGGTGGCCGTCGCTCCCGCTGAAGCCGCATTCGCACTCTGAGCCTGCTCAACACTATTTGAAGAGCCAGACTCGCCGCCATTGGTCTCGTCGCTATTCTGGTTTTCGGCATCCTCGCTGGTGTTATCTACATCAGTAGACTCAGTTGAGGAATCCTCCGTCACAGTCTTCTCGGTAGAATCTACCTGGGCATCGTTGGCAATGGCCTGCGAGATTGGAGGCATGACGAGCGACAGTACCAGGCTCAAAACGGAGGCTCCGCACAAAACGCCTGCCAGTACACGGCGCGGCGCTTTTTTGCTCTGCTTAGTTTTTTCTGAATTCGCTTTCATCGATGTCTCCTCCCCAAGAGACCGCGATCTTGCTCTTTCACTATCAAACGTATCTGCGCAATCTGTAATTGCGCACGCTTAGTAATCCATATTGTAGCAATTGTTTGAACATCTGAACAAGAAAACCGATAGTTTTGTAGCGAATTCTCAATTCTCTTGACATTTGCTCAGATTTACCTTCGTTTATTCGCTATCTATTTTTTGTTTTTACTGGTAATTTAGTTGCCCATCATTATTTAATGGCATTAGATTTATTTGCACAACATTTTGCTCAAGAGCAAACATCCCGCTCACGGTCGAAAATCGACCGTGAGCAGTAGGTCACTAACCGGAAGAAATACCCTACCAAACTGATGAGAATATCTTTAACTCATCGGTGGTTAGAAGCATGATGTTCAGACAACTTTATTTGAATTTTCGCGCAGATTTTAGGTATCAATTCACCCAAATCGCCTGAGGCCACCACAAAGGCGCCTGTTCCCCTTGTGGTGGCTCTCCCCCGGCGCTACAGCAGATGTTCCTCGATAAAGATCGCGATGCCGTCTTTGTCGTTGCTCGCGGTCACAAAGTCGGCGGCGGCACGGGTGGCGTCGCTGCCGTTTGCCATGGCCACGCCCACGCCGGCGTCAGCCACCATGCAGGTATCGTTGTCCGCATCGCCAAACACGCAGATGTCCTGGAGCTCCATGTCGTTGAGCTCCGCCACGCGCACAAGGCCGCGCGTCTTGGACACGCGCGGATCCATGAACTCGTAGAGCCGCTGCGTGGTTTGCAGCGCCGCCGCCTTAACGGTGTTATCGGCAAACGTCGACGCCCGCTCAATCACCCGCGGCATTACCTCGGGCGCCATGGTAAACATCACCTTGGGCTGCGGCTCGCGCAAAAACTCGGCAAAGTCGACCACCTGGTAGGGCACGCCGTCGACGCGCGACAGGTGCTCGACACACGCGTTGCTCTCGGGCACGTAGAACACGCCGTCTCGGGGGCAGACAGGCGTTGCCGGAAGGTCCGCCATGTGTTTGCAGATGCGCGCGATGGTCTCGCCCGGCAGCGGATAGCTCAGCTCGTTGATGTCGTGCGCGCGGTCGATGACCTCGGCGCCACCGCAGCCCACGAGCACGTCCACCAGGCCTTCGATGCCCCAGAGCTCGTACATGGCCTCGGTCGCGTGGGCGTCGCGCCCGGTGCACAGGCCAAAGAGCACGCCGCGCTCGCGCAGTGCGCGAATCGCCGCCACGGTGCGCGGGGACACCGTGTGCCGGCTCGTGAGCAGCGTGCCGTCGATATCGCAGAACACGGCTTTGATGTGGCTGAAGGTGGTGTCCATGGGGGGCCTTTCTGGGTTGTGCGGCGGTGTGGGGTGTATTCGTGAACGGCGTACATGGTATACCAAGGCGCAGGCACGGCCCGTCAAAGCAAAAACCACCACAAAGGAGCCTGGCCCCTTTGTGGTGGCCGGACCCGGGGCACAAACCATCACAACATTCGACGCTTTTCGGCAAAATCGCGATTTTCAACGAATGTTGTGATGGTTTTTACTGCTTTGCGGCACGACCCAAGTGCCGGCGACAAAACAGCAGCAACACCGCGGGAACTGCCGTCACGACCATACCCGCCCCTACGAGCGTCTGCTGCACGCCAAATGTCGACGCCAGCCACGGGGCGATCGCCAGCGGAGCCACGCCGGCGAACATGTTGCCAAAGCCCATGACCGAGTTGATGCGACCGAGCTGCTCGAGCGGAGCCGTCGTTTGCACGATAGTGTTGTGGAGCGGGTTGACGACACCCCAGGCCACGCCCAGGGCAATCTGGCCGACGAGGACCACGCCTACGTACGGCGTCCCCACATAGAGCAAACTTCCCAGGCCCACGGACATGAGCGCCACGAGCAGCGTTTTAAGGATGGCCAGGTGCGGCGGCATGCGGAGCGCGAGGACGGCGCCCAGCACCGCGCCCACACCGCTGGCCGACGAAAGCCAGCCCATCCACTCAACACCGACGTGCAGGACATCGCGGTAGAAGAACGACTCCAGCGGGTCGAAGGCACCGTAGCCAAAGTTTGAAAGGAAAATAATGCAGAACAGCAGGGCAAGGACGCTGTTGGTAAAGATTGTCTTGATGCTGGTCGCGAAGGTTGCACGGGTTGATTTACTGGAGTCGGAGCTTTGACTGGCAGTACTTGTCGTTGTGCTGCTATCCGCGGGAGTACTTTCGCGCGCGGCGACGCGACCTGCTTGCGGCCTAAAGCCCCAACCGGCGACGAGCGCCAGTACGGTAAAGATCATCATGAGCACGAACACCGCGCGCGACGACGCAGCCGCCGCGACAAAGCCACCCAGCGTGGGGCCAACGATGATACTCACGTTTGAAAACATGGCGATGGCGGAGTTGATGTCTTTGAGCTCGACGGGATCGTCGGTGAGATACGCCGGATAGGACGTAGCGATGGGCTGGGCGAATCCCATCACAAAACCTAGGCGCGCCGCGCCGAGCAGGACGCCGCCGGTCGCGCTACCAACGGCGATGATTGCCGTGCCAGTTGCGAGAACGCCGATGATGCTCAGCAAGAAATGGCGGCGCGGGCCCCAGGCATCGAGTGCCGCGCCACCCGCAAAGGACCCCAGGATCACAAATACATTCATAAAAAGGACGGCCAGCGATGTCGCGACGACCGAAGCGCCGTCCGCATAGGTGAGTGTTCCGATAACGCCGATAAAGTAGCTGGTCTGAAAACCGGTGTAGATGAGAAAGCGCATCGCCACCAGGCGCTTGGCCTGCACGGACAGCGATGATTGAGGCTTTGAGAAAAGAGAGGCGAGCATGGAAACTCCTTGTTTCATACGAATGCGGGCAGCGGGCATTCGCCACCGTCTGTCAAATCAATCTATCCGCATGAAATATTATTGACGCATCGAGCACCTTCTCTCCGTTTTTCGCCCGTCATGAACTACTTGGTAGATTGTATGGCATGTCCCACACATCTACAAAAGCAAAATCCACCACAAAGGTACCTGTCCCCTTTGTGGTGGAAGCGACGTTTGCCCAGATAAAACCTGCCAAAATAAACCTGTCCCTTTTTGGCATGTTATGGCAACGCAGCGAGCCGGTTCCAAGTGCCCCAGGTCGCCCCGAAAGAGGAGCGACGCGTACTTTGGTACGCGAGCGACGGCTTGAGGGGCGAGATGGGGTGCTTGGAGCTGGCGCAGCGTCAAGCCTTAAAGGTGATCTTGGATCAGGTCGCAGATAGCTCGGGCGTCGCTGATGTTGATGGCTCGGGTCGCAAAGCCGGCGGCGAAGGCCTGGCGCGCCAGGGCCTCGTTGCAGGCAAGGGCCAGCGTGTGACCGTCGACCAGGTCGAGCGAGCTCTTGCCGCGCAGACGGTCGACACCGGAGCGTGCGACCACGATGTTGTCGAAGCCCTCGGTCTTGTAGCCCTCGATGATCACCACGTCGACATCGTTGTAGCGCGACAGCAGCTCGCGCGCGGGTATCTCGTCCTCCTCGCGCGTGTCGGCGTACTCCGCCCAGCGCGTGGCGCAGATGAGGCCCACGTGCTTGGAGCCGGCCTGGT
>USMA01000034.1 GCA_900555765.1 uncultured Collinsella sp. | reverse complement strand
AGCTTTGTCTCCATATCATCCAGGTCAGGATACCATTCGGCCTGCTCAGCACACTGATAGTGCACGGGATGTCCACCGGCAAGGGTCGCGCACGCCGTCCAGAGCGGATAGTCGGGGCTGGGAATCAGGATCTCGTCATCGTTATCGAGCAGTGCGTTCATCGAAAGCTGAATGAGCTCGGACACGCCGTTGCCCGTGTAGATGTGCTCCATCTGAACATTGGGCAGCCCCTTGATCTGCGAGTACTGCATGATCGCCTTGCGCGCAGAGAACAGACCGCGCGAGTTGGAATAGCCTTCGCAGTCGGGCAGTTGCTGGCGCATGTCCTTAATGACCTCATCGGGCGTGCGGAAACCGAAGGGTGCCGGATTGCCGATGTTGAGCTTGAGGATGCGCTCGCCTTCGTCCTCCATACGAGCAGCCTCGTCGACGACGGGGCCGCGCACGTCATACAGAACGTTATCGAGCTTGGTGGATTTAGAAAAAGTACGCATGGTGGTGCTCCTTGCAATTTGAGCTGAGGGATGGGGTTCGGGCTTGGAATCGTTGCGAGGCGATGATGTCTCGCCTTGACCGGCGTCGCCGGCGAGCAGCCAGGTAACATCGACCTCCAAAATGCGGGCGAGCAGCTCTGCCACATCGCCCCGCGGGATCGTCTTGCCGCTCACATATTGGCTCATCTGACTCTTGCCGAGTTTTTTGCCGAGCATCTCCGATGCGCGGATTACGTCCGACTGGCGAACGTCGCGATCGGACATAGTCTGTCGTAGGCGATCGCTAAACGTCTCTTGGGCCACTAGAACCTCCTTGCTCGCAAAGTTCAATTTATAGAACACGAATTGAACCATGGTTCAATTTAGCAAGCAGTATAACGCGGCACCTCATTCGAAAGTTCAATTTCATAAGAAAATGTACCGGACTCCGAGATTTACCCAAAGCGGATAATGGCGTGTACACGTTTAGAGGTATTCGAGGAAACGGGCGGCAGCAAGCGAAACATCGGCCGTTCGATATATGGCGTTGATCTGCCGATGGGGATGTCCCTCGAGCGAACGCACGGCAACATCGAACTGACAACGGCGCAAGATGAGCGCGGGAAGAATGCTCACGCCCAGACCGTCCTCGACCATAGCCATAATCGCATAATCATCCCAGGTCGACAGCTTGGAGCACACCGTCAGCCCTGCCCGACGGAACAGCGGCGTAATCTCGTCATCGGTGCCGCGTTCTAGCAGAATAAACTGCTCGTTGGCTAAATCGGCAAGAGAAACGACCTCCGCCGTGGCAAGTGAGGAGTCCGCTGGCACCACGGCCATCAGCTCGTCTTGCACCAACGGCCGCGATGTCATGCCATTTTCTCGTGGCTCACGCGGGATAAAGCCCAGATCGCAGCGGCCCTCTGACACCCATTGTTCAATCTCTGAGTAATCGCCCATCAGCAGCTCTTAATCGACGTCCGGATGATCGGCACGAAAGCGCGCAATCACCGGCGGCAGCCCGTGGGTCGCCACGCTCGAAAACGTACCGATGCAGATTTTGCCGCGCATGAGCCCGCGCATCTCATCCACCCGTCGCTGCAAGCGAGTGAATTCCTCGCAGAGCGCCTCGACAGCCGGCATAACTTGCCGCCCGTCGGCAGAAAGCACTACGCCCTCGCGACTGCGGTCGAGCACCTTAAAGCCCCAATCGGCCTCAAGATCGGCCACCATACGGCTCACGCCCGATTGCGAATAGCTCAGGCGCTCGGCAGCACGCGTAAAGCTTCCGGCGCGCACCGTCTCCAGCAGCACCTGCATCTTTTGAATATTCGTTTCCACGGCACCCATCCGCCTTTGCATGAGTTTTTGTCATGTTTGCCATGTATTATATTCGCTTTTCTTCTAAAGCCCGTTCACCCATAGTGAACATGCTCGGATATAGAGGGGATGTCAGCGCATGAACAACGGACTGTTTACGTACTTAGCAGCATTGCTATTGTTTGGCTCCAACGGCATCATCGCCGCCGCCATCGCGCTGCCGAGCTCCGATATTGTGCTACTACGCACGTTTTTGGGCGCCATCTCGCTTGTCACCATCCTCGCCATCACCCAACGCCATAAACTGCAGGCGCCATCTCGTCCCCGCGAAGCCGCAGCACTCCTTCTCTCGGGAACCGCGCTGGGTGCCAGCTGGATTTTTCTGTTCCGTGCCTACCAGACGATCGGCGTCGGCGTATCCTCGCTGCTGTACTACTGCGGCCCCATCATTGTCATGGCGCTCTCCCCGCTCATCTTTGGCGAAAAGCTGACCGGCGGCAAAATCGCCGGCTTTATCGCTGTTGCTTGCGGTGCTTTTCTCATTGCAGCGCAAGGTCTAGGCGGCAATATGCCCATTGCTGGTATCGCCTGCGGCATCGCCTCGGCATTTTGCTATGCGCTGATGGTCATCGCGAGCAAGGGTGCGCCACACATCGAAGGCCTCGAAAACTCCACGCTCCAGGCGAGCGCCGCCTTTGTGACCGCACTGGCCCTCACGCTCATCACGCAGGGCGCCCCCTCATTCCTGTCCCCCGACATCGCCGCAGGCATCGATTGGCGCGCCGTCGCTATGCTCGGCGTCGTCAACACCGGCATCGGTTGCCTGCTCTACTTTAGCGCCGTCGCCAAACTGCCCGTGCAGACCGTCGCCGTCGTCGGCTACCTCGAGCCGCTTTCGGCCGTCGTGTTCTCCGCCGTCCTTTTAGGCGAAGCCATAACACCGATCCGCCTGATGGGCGCCGCACTTATCATCGGCGGCGCGATTTTTTGCGAACTCGCCGGCAAACGCACAAACGCCAAGGCTGGCATAGCCCAGACAGCACATGCTTAAAAGCCCCTGTTTTGAAATGCTACCTACGTACATAAATAATCCCCAGCTGGGGATTATTGTCTAAAATAACCCGATGTGCCAAACTGCTCTTGTATGTATAAAGACGGCATAAAGTTTTTTGTCCTAGACAGATAACCGGATGTCTAAGGGAGTCCTCGTGGCACACAATAAACTGGAGGCAAACCTCCAAGACCAGCGCGGGCAAGGCGGGCACAGAGCCATCCCCCTCTCCGCTGGCATGCTGCTCGTAACGCTCGGCGTCGTCTATGGTGACATCGGCACGAGCCCCATGTACACCATGAAATCAATCGTCGCCAACAACGGCGGCATCGGTACCGTCAGCGAGGACATGATCCTGGGCGCGCTTTCGCTCGTCATCTGGACTATGACGCTCGTGACCACGGTCAAGTACGTGGTAATCGCCATGAAGGCAGACAACCACAACGAAGGCGGCATCTTCGCCCTGTTCAGTCTCGTGCGCAAGGTGGCACCGTGGCTGATTCTCCCCGCCATGATCGGCGGTGCGGCGCTGCTCGCCGACGGCATCCTCACCCCCGCTGTCACGGTCACCACAGCCATCGAGGGTCTGCGCACAATCGAGTGGGGCCACGCGCTTTTGGGCGACGGTCAGACCAATGTGATCATCATCACCATCATCATTATCTGCGGCCTGTTTGCCATGCAGCGCGCCGGCACCTCGTCAATCGGTAAGCTGTTCGGTCCGCTCATGACGCTGTGGTTCCTGTTCCTGGCAGGCGCCGGTCTGTTCAACATGCTCGGCAACCTGTCCATCCTGCGCGCGCTCACCCCCATCCGCGGCATCATGTTCCTGTTCTCGCCCATCAACCACTCGGGCATCATGGTGCTCGGCTTCGTCTTCCTGTCGACGACCGGCGCCGAGGCGCTCTATTCAGACATGGGCCACGTAGGCAAGGCCAACATCTACGCATCCTGGCCGTTTGTTAAGGCGGCGCTAATCCTTAACTACCTGGGTCAGGGCGCTTGGCTGCTCGCCAACAATTCCAATCCCCAGATGCTCGCGATGGATATCGTCAACCCGTTCTATATGATGCTTCCCGAGCCCCTGCGCCCCTTTGCCATCGTGCTTTCGGCCGTGGCGGCCATCATTGCCTCGCAGGCGCTCATCACCGGCTCGTTCTCGCTGGTATCCGAGGCCACGCGCCTCAACCTTATGCCGCATCTGCGCATCCACTACCCCAGCGACACCAAGGGCCAGCTCTATATTCCGCTCGTCAACAACATCATGTGGGTCGGCTGCATCTTCATCGTGCTGCTGTTCCAAAACTCCGAGCGCATGGAGAGCGCCTACGGCCTCGCCATTACCGTGACCATGCTCATGACCACGACGCTTTTGACGAGCTATATCGCTGGCATTCTCAAGCACAAGCTGGGCGCCTGCGTCTTCGCCCTGCTCTTCGGTGCCATTGAGCTGTGCTTCTTCGCCTCGTGCCTCACCATGTTCTTTGACGGCGGCTATGTGATGATCTTCCTGGCCGCACTGCTGTTTGGCCTTATGTATGTGTGGCGTCGCGGCACCGCCATCGAGCGCACGCAGACGATCCTGCTGCCCGTCTCCAAGTACATCGACCAGCTCAACCGCCTGCGCAATGACGAGACCTACCCCGTGCTCGCCGACAACCTGGTGTTCCTCACCAACAGCCCCGATCCGCTCACGCTCGACCGCGACGTGCTCTATTCCATCCTGGACAAGCACCCCAAGCGCGCCAAGGCATATTGGTTCATTAACGTGCACGTTACCGACGAACCCTATACGCACGAGTATTCCGTCGAGACCTTTGGAACGGACTTTTTGTTCCGCGTGCGCCTGGACCTGGGCTTTAAGGTCAACCAGCGCGTTAATGCCTACCTGCGCCAGATCGTTGGCGACTTGATGGCATCGGGTGAGCTGCCGCCGCAGCATCACACCTACTCCATCTACGAGACACGCGGCAACGTAGGCGACTTCCGTTTTTGCATGCTGCGCAAGATGCTTGCCCCCGAAACGGACATCAACCGCAACGACCATCGCGTCATGGCCATCAAGTACGCCGTCCGCCGCGCCTGCGGAAGCCCGGCGCGTTGGTACGGTCTTGAGAACTCGGCCATCATCATCGAGTACGTGCCGCTGTTTGCCCGCATGCGCCCGGCCGTTAAGCTCGTGCGCACCCAGGTGCCGCTCGAGGTTCAGATCGAAGAAGCCGAGGAAATGGAAGTCGATATCTTCTCGGACGACTTGGTCAACGGCAACGAGGCCGGTAGGGACATGAACGTCGATCCCACCGAGCTGCTCGAGAGCGTCGCCGATACACCCGAACAGCAACAGCTCGACGGCCTCGAGAGTGAACAACTCAACGACGCCAACTTCTAGCAACGTCACAAATCAACGACAGCGGCCCTGCACCTCACGGGAGATGCAGGGCCGCTTTGCATTGCGGTAAAGCTATCGGCTACGAACGGCGCGGCTCGGGAACCACGAGCCTATCGGGGCTCGCGCCCTCAGCATCCATCAGGCTCACGTAGCGAATCGACGGATCATCATACATCGCGTAGTAATAATTGCCCGTGTGCGCGCTAAAGCATCCGGTGTAGATAGTCTTCTCGAACTTGCCATCGCCCATCCTGGACGCTCCCTCGATCATCACCACGCCCTCGAGCGAGCGGAACATGCGAACGACGTTTTCGGTCTCGCTCTCCTTTTGCGGGTAATTGGCATTGAGGTACGCCGCCTTTACAAAACGGCTCGGCGAATAGCAATCGCCCGGAATGCCGCGCATGCCGGCACCGGCTCCATAGGGCTTGAGCTCGGCGCCACGCCATGTCGCCGTCTGCGGAAAATCGCTTGTGGCGGTGATATAGGTGCGCAGGTTTTCCATGTGCCACGGGAAGGTCGGCTGGTTGGCGAGGGTGTCGACCGGATCGTCGTATACATGCAGGCCGTCAGCCATCATCTCGACCACGATGCTGCGCTGGCTGTCGCCGATAATCCAATGGAGCAGTGACACGCCCAGCCCCTCTCCGGCAGATTTGGCGACAATCACCGTATCGCGCAGCGCGGCCTCGACCTCATCGACCGTCGAGAACGTCGCTGCCACCCACAGGGGGAACTCATAGGCCGCGATATTGGTCTTGCCGTCGACAGGGTCCTCGGCATACTCGGCATAACCCGGGAAATTGAGACCCGCCACGGCGAGGCCCGCATCGTTGCCGCAATCGAAGAACATAGGGTAGTTCCTGTAATCGATGCACATACCGATCACCGCGTGCGCCGCTGTCGCGTCGTCGATAAACGAATACGGAATGTGAAACCCGCGCGGCATCACGCGAACCTGTTGGCCGTAGTCAAAGCTCCAGTCGAGATTGCGGCCCAGATACATGTGGCCAGAATTATCGGTAAATCGAATACTCGTACACATAGCGCCTCCTAGCTTTACGTTCTTGCTAATTTCATTGTCTCCAAACAGAAAGGCGCTAAACACAAAAGCCCGGACATGACAACAATGTCATGCCCGGGCCAAAAGAGGCGAAGTGCGGTGCTGTGGTCACCCTAGACAAGTTTACCTTGGCAGTGGTCGATCATATGCTGGATCATTTGCGCCTCAAAGCCCGCGTAGTCGCGGCGGCACTCCTTCATCTTGCCGTCGACGATCTGGTCAAAGGCAACCTTGCACTTGATATAGCGCGTGGACTTGGTGACCTCCTCGTGCGTCAGGCAGCTCTCCTCCATCTTGCTGGCGCCCAGGCCAAACACCAGACGGGGGTTGTAGAGCACGTGGGGCTCGCCGGCGTCGTCCAGATAGACGCAAACCTTCTTGGTGACGCCAATCTGGTTGGCAGCAAGGCAGCCGGCATCGTCGAGCGACTTGATGGTATCGATCAGGTCCTGTGCGACCGACTCGTCCTCGACGGTCGCAACCTCGCAACGCTGGGACAGGATAGCCTCGTCGTGGCAAAGCTCTTTAATCATACGTTCCTCCATAGGGGTCGTTGTAACCGCTTAAGTATACGGTACCCACACATTTTCATGCGAAAAATACCGTCCGTCTGCTACAAAGCGCCGAACATCAACATGCGAGGAACAACAGCGTCGTAAAGGGGCTATAGTGGGTGAGTTCGTGTCAATCGGCCTAAACTCGGGGCCGAACAAGGAAAGGGTATGCATGGACGAACTATTTCACGTCAGCGAGCGCAAGTCCACAATCGGGACCGAACTCCGCGCCGGACTGACAACATTCCTGGCGATGGCCTACATCATCGCCGTCAACCCCGCGGTGCTCTCGGGCGCTGGCATCGATGCGGGAGCGCTCGCCTGCGCCACCTGCCTGGGCGCCGGCATCATGACCATCTGCATGGGCATCTTCGCCAACCGCCCGCTCGCCTGCGCGTCGGGCTTAGGCGTCAACGCGATGATCGCCGGAATCACCACCACCGTCTGCGGCGGTGACTGGCACGTGGCCATGAGCGTCATCTTCCTTGAGGGCGTCGTCATCTTGCTGCTCGTGCTTTGTGGCCTGCGCGAGGCCATCATGGACGCCATCCCGGTTGTCCTGCGTCACGCCATCTCGGTGGGTCTGGGCCTGTTCATCGCCATGATTGGCCTGTGCGATGCCGGCATTATCACCGCTGGCGCCGGTACACTCGTCGGTCTGGGCGACATCACCTCCCCCACCTTCATCGTCGGCATCATCTCCATCCTGGTGACGGTCGCCCTCGCCTGCCGCAACGTCCCCGGCTCGCTGCTCATCGGCATCGTCGTCGCCGTCATCGCCGGTATCCCCCTAGGTGTGACCCAGGCTCCGACCGGTATCATCGCCCCGCTCGACTTCTCGAGCATCGGTGGCCCCATCGCCGACGCCGGCGGCGTGCCCGCCATCGTCAAGGTCCTTACCGACCCCGCGCTCCTCGTCATCTCGTTCTCGCTGCTCATGAGTGACTTCTTCGACACCATGGGCACCGCGATGGCCGTGGCCAAGCAGGGCGAGTTCCTCACCGACGACGGCAACGTCGAGAATATCAAGGAGATCCTGATCGTCGACTCCGCCGCCGCTGCTGTGGGCGGTTTCATGGGCGTCTCCTCCATCACCACCTTCGTCGAGTCCACCTCTGGCGCTGCCGACGGTGGCCGCACGGGCCTCACCTCCGTCACCACCGGCGTGCTGTTCATTCTCGCCGCGTTCTTCTCCCCCATCGTCACCATCGTTTCCAGCGCCGCCACCTGCGGTGCTCTGGTCTACGTCGGCTACCTCATGATGAGCGAGGCCTCCGAGATCGACTGGTCCGACGTGTCGCAGGGTTTCCCGGCGTTTATGATTGTCGCCGGCGTGCCCTTCACCTACTCCATCTCTGCCGGCATTGGCCTGGGCTTTATCGCCTACGTGGTCGTCGCGCTCTTTAAGGGCGAAGCTTCCAAGATCAAGCCGCTCATGTGGATCGCAGCCCTCGCCTTCCTCGTCTACTTCTTCGTAGCGTAGCGGCAAAGCTGCCAAAGCAGAACACCAAAGCGCGGAGTCGCATCGAGCGGCTCCGCGCCTTTCTTTTAGCGTCTGCCCTCGTGCCAGCGTGCGACAATTGAGGCTGTCAATATCACAACACCGAGAGAAGCCTGCCTTGGAAGCGCATCATAAGCAGATAACCGTTTATTCAGAGTGTACGGAAGGCGCGCCCGTCATTTACCTCCCCGTGGTTATGGGCGACGGTAGTGGAGTCTACGAGCGCTGCCGAGAGCTCGACTGCCCACCCTTCACCCTTGTCGCCATTGGAGGGCTCGATTGGAATCGCGAGCTGAGCCCCTGGGAATGCGACGGAACTATACGAGATGCCGAGCCCTTTGGCGGACAGGCGTCTGAGTTTCTCGATGAACTGCTGAATCAGATAATCCCAGAGGCCGAATCATCACTTCCCTGCCCGCCCACCTGG
>USMA01000033.1 GCA_900555765.1 uncultured Collinsella sp. | reverse complement strand
CCGGGTAACAAAAAAGCGCCGTATTGCTACGACGCTTTTGTCTTGCTCGGAAGATGGAGCAAGGGAACACTATTCAATTATCTGTTGTACTTTTTCTTTCTGCTGACAATCGTTGTGCCAATGGCTGCCCCGCCGCTGATGAACAACAGGGCAATCCACAGTGCAAGGTTGCTTGTATCGCCGGTCTGGGGAAGTTTGGAATCGTCTTTCAGCTTCGCCGTTACGGTGTCGGCTTTTTCCAACGCTTCTTGCTCGGCTTATTTTGTTGCTGGTGTCCTTGGCATACCACTCGTTCATTATGTTGAGGAACGGGGTGAAGTCGTTATCCTGTGGTTTGTCGCTGTCCACGCTGTTATTGATTGCGACAAAGCGTATCTGCTTCTTGGGGAACAGAATCTCGGTATAAAAGCCGACCTCAAGATAGTTTCTGCAGAAACGGCTCATATCCTTGACGATAATCGTACCGATTTTCCCGGCTTCGGCTTCTGCAAGCATTGCCTGAAATCCGGGACGGTTGAAGTTACGCCCTGTGTAGCCGTCATCGGTAAAATGCTTGAAAATCCTCCTTTGCAGAATGTGGGTAGCGCATCCGCCGCCGCGCGCGTTGCCCTATAATCGCAGGCAACAGAACATCCATCCGCGAGACCGCCCGGATGGACGGCGATGCTCTTGCGATGTGGAAGTCCTCGGCGTCGCCGTCCCTCCGGGCAGCGAGGACTTCCACCATGAGCGGAGACGAGAAGCGGCGGCGCCCGGCGCCGTCGGCCACGCCGTGGGACGGCGCCGGCGACGGCGAGCTGTCCCCGGCCGAGAGGATCGTCAGGGACTGCCACCGCGACATGTACCGCTACCGCCACGCGGGCGCCGGCCTGGTCGGCGAGGCCGATTTCTTCAACGGCTACGACCGCGACGCGTGCCCGCGCTGCGGCTCGCCGGCGATCGAGGGCAACGGGCGCGACGCCAACGGCGTGCGCCGGTGGCGCTGCCTGTCCTGCGGCCGCGCGTTCAACCCGGCCACCGGCACCGTCTTCGACGGCCGCAAGCTGCCCGTCGCCGCCTGGCCGGAGATCCTCCTCGAGGTCTTCTCCTACGGCAGCCTGGCGGGCGCGGCCCGGTCGGGCCGCAGGTCGGCCACCACGCCGCCGTACTGGCTCGCCAAGCTGCTCGCGGTGCTGGAGGGGGTGCAGGAGGGCGCCGTCCTGGCCGGCCGGGTGGAGATCGACGAGATGATGTACCCGCTGCCGCTGGCGGACCAGCCGAGGATGCCCGACGGCTCCAAGGTCCCGGGCGGCTTCTCCAAGGGGAAGCACTGCATCGGCATCGGCTGCGACGGGAGCGGGGCGGCGGTGTTCGCCGACGAGGGGCTCGGCAAGACCAGCGGCGCGCGCACCCTCGCCGCCTTCGGGGGCCATGTGGCGCGCGGCTCGACGCTGGTCCACGACATGGAGAACGGCCACAACCGCCTGGTCCGCGAGCTGGGCCTGCGCAGCGAGCGGCACAACTCCAAGCTCATCAAGCGCCTGCCCGACCCGGAGAACCCGCTCGCCGCGGTCAACCGGCTCTGCTATCTGCTGCGCCTGTTCCTCGACTCCCACACGGGGTTCGACCGCACCAGGCTCGGCGGCTACCTCGACCTCTTCTGGGTGATGATGAACCCTCCCCGCGACAAGATGGAAAAGGCGGCGTTCGTGTTGGATCGGGCAATGCGCAACCCGAAAACGCTCCGATACAGGGACTTCTACGCGAGGTCGCCCAGTTCAGACGATGAGGAGTCCTCCTCCTAGCCCACAATCTGCAAAGGAGGATTATAGGTGAATTTCGCAGACTTAAAAATAGGGAAAAAGTTGTTTATTGTTGCTTGAACAAGCAGCTAGTGAATCAGGTTTGCACGCAATCAAAGATGCAGTATGGCATAGATGCTAGACCGTTTATAGGTAGCAAGAAAGATTTTGATCCTAAGGATGCTGCCGATTTCAATTCTGCAAATTGTATCGCGGTTACGACATATAGTGCATTGTTCAACTCTAACCCCTATTTCGTTGATGCGGATTTCATAGTGTTCGATGATGCGCATTCTGCGGAGAGCTTCGTCGCTTCGCCGTGGTCAGTGGAGGTTGATTCCGCCGTACGCCCAAAACTGTTTGAAGCTGTTGTCACGGCCTTGCGGCCCCTCATGACTGTTGAAGAGTATGAGCGTGCTTTGACAGGAGGGGGCGCGGCATCGCCGTCGTCTTGGATTAGCTTAGTGCCTCTTGTGAGTGCTGATAACGAAATCTCAAGTATCTCAATGGCGTTTAATCGATATTTTATGGCTCTTCGGTGGTTTCTGTGGGAGAGATTCCGGCATAGGCCCAGCTCAGCGGGCGAAAACAACGATCTGGAACTGAAACGGCCCCGGGAGGGGCCGTTTCCGCGTCATCCGCCTATGATTGCTAAGCCAAATTCAGACAACCGAAGAGGTGTGACGCATGAAGAGTCTACTACTTCTCGCCCTCGGTCTGGCCCGCACGGTCGTCCTGGGCGCGCGCATCGAGGCCGAGCGCATCGTCGTGAGCGTCCGGCCCTACAAGCGCGAGCAGCGCCGCTGCCCCGTATGCGGCAGGGCCTGCGACTTCTACGACATGGCGAACCGCGGGGCCCCCAGGCTGTGGAGGGCGATGGACCTGGCGCGCTCGGCCTGCTACCTGGAGTACGCGCCCTGCAGGGTGCGCTGCCCGGAGCACGGCGTGCGCACCGAGGCCGTCCCCTGGGCGCGGCACGGGGCGCGCTTCACGCGCGACTTCGAGGACTGGGTGGCGTGGCTGGCGGTCCGCTGCACCGCCTCGGCGGTCTCCGAGCTCGCCCGCGTCGAGTGGCACAGCGTGGGCGGCGTGTGCAGGCGCGTCTACGCCGAGCTGGAGGCCGCGCGCGGCGCCTCGAGGTTCGACGGCGTGCGCCGCATCGGCATCGACGAGACGTCGTACAAGAAGGGCCACAAGTACGTCACGGTGGTCGTCGACCACGACCGCGGCTGCCTCATCTGGGCGCACGAGGGCACCGGCAAGGACGTGCTCAACCTGTTCCTCGACGAGCTCACGCGCGAGCAGAGGCGCGCCATAGAGGTGGTGACCGCCGACGGCGCGAGGTGGATAAGGCAGCTGGTCAAGCGCCGCTGCCCCAACGCGAGGTGGGTCATGGACCCCTTCCACGTGGTCCAGTGGATGAACGACGCGCTCGACGCCGTGCGCTGCGAGGAGTGGAACGCCGCCAGGGCCGCCGCCAGGGCCGCCAGGCCCAGGCCCGAGGGCAAGCGCGGCAGGCCTGCCAAAGGCGAGCTGCCGCCCGAGGAGGTCAGGGCGCTCGAGGAGGAGGCGGCCTCCATCAAGGGCAGCCGCTACGCGCTCGTGAAGAACCCCGAGGACCTCACCGACGGCCAGAGGGCGAGGCTCGAGGCGCTCAAGAAGAGGGCCGGCTCGCGGCTGGTCAGGGCCTGGGAGCTCAAGGAGGACCTGCGGGCCGTCTTCCGGGCAGCCGACGGCTCCGAGGCCGCCGAGCTGCTCGACGACTGGATGCACAGGGCCGCCTACTGCAAGATCGCCAAGGTCGTCGCCGTGGAGAAGAAGGTGCGCCGCCGGCGCGACGACATCATCGCCGCAGTCGAGCTCGGCATCAGCAACGGGCGCGTAGAGGCCATCAACAACAAGATCAAGGTGACGGTGAGGATGGGCTACGGCTTCCGCAACACCGACAACCTCGTGGCCCTGCTCATGCTCAGGTGCGGCGACTGCCAGCCCCAGCTCCCGGGTCGCCCGGTGAAGGCGAGGAAGAAGGGCGTGAAGGGAGCGAAGAGCGTTGCTGCCTAGGCTAGCCCCTTGTCACACAAACTACCGAAGCCTCCAAAATATTGCCTTTACGTGTTGGTGCACACGGTGTGCAATAATACTCGCACTGTGCAATAGCGCACAGGCTGAGTAACAAGGAGGACGCTTGTCCCAGCTCGAGAAATGCGATCGCCGGTCCCTTCGCTCGCAGCGTGCCCTTCGCCAGGCACTTGCCAGCGAGCTTGCCGAAAGCGGCGACCTTTCGCGCATTAATGTCGCGTCGCTCACCGAGCGCGCCGGCCTTACGCGCCGCACGTTCTATTCGCACTACCGCGATATCCCTGACTTTATCAATCAAATCGAGGACGGCTTGCTGGCCGAGATCCGTGAGCGCATTGAGCTCATCACCGCAGCTCAGCTGCCCGATCTCTATCACAACATCGATGAGCTCGAGCCGGCGCCCGGTTCGGTTGAGCTGCTGCGTTATCTTGCGGCCAACCGCGACTTAATCGGTGCGCTGTTGGGTCCGGGCGGCGACCAGGCCTTCATTAAAAGGATCATCGACACTGCTCGTGAGGCTGTGGTGCCGCGTGCGCAGACGGGCATTTTGGGCCTGGCGCTGGGCACGTTCTTTGACTACTACGTCACCTACGTCGTGAGTGCCGAGGTCGGCATGATTCAGCGCTGGTTTGAGCGTGGGCTCACCGAATCGCCCGAGGCCATGGCGCGCATTATGACGGTGCTCGCTTTTGTGCGCCCTGGTGATCTGTATGGCCAACCCATCGATATCAACGTGCCGGAATACGGCATGAAGTTATTGAACTTGCAGCTCGAGGACGCGGCCGACACCTCCGCAACCGTCGAGTCCAACAACTAAGAGGAGAGACAATGAGCAAACTCGTCGAGGGCATTAAGGACCGTGTGGTCGCTGCCGCACGCGAGGCCGCGCCCGCCGTGGTGGACGCCGCGCAGAAGGCCGCGACCGCGGCCGCCGAGAAAGTTGCCGAGGCAGTTGCCGATGCCAAGAACGCGGCAGGGGAGACGTCCGTCGCTAGCGAGCCCGCCACCGCCGCTGAGCCCGTAGCCGCCACCGCCGTCCACGCCCCCGAAGGCGCGATCTTCAACCCCGAGAACGCTCGTGGCAACCTGCACCTGGGCATCGACGTGGGCTCCACCACTGTTAAGCTTGCCGTGCTCAACGATGACAACCAGATCGTCTACGCCAAGTACCAGCGCCACCATACCGACGTCCGCGCCTGCGCCCGCGACCTGTTCGAGGGCGCTGCGACCGTGCTGCCGACGGCCCAGATGACCTGCGCCATTACCGGCTCGGGCGGCCTGCTGCTGTCCCAGTGGCTCGACCTGGAGTTTGTCCAGGAGGTCATCGCCAGCAAGCGTGCCGTCGAGACCCTTATCCCGGCCACCGATGTCGCCATCGAGCTGGGCGGCGAGGACGCCAAGATCATCTACTTCGACAACGGCATCGAGCAGCGCATGAACGGCACCTGCGCCGGCGGCACGGGCGCGTTCATCGATCAGATGGCAACCCTGCTGCACACCGATGCCAGCGGCCTCAACGAGCTCGCGGCCAACGC
The DNA here is from genome assembly GCA_900555765.1 of uncultured Collinsella sp. Lineage (GTDB taxonomy): Bacteria > Actinomycetota > Coriobacteriia > Coriobacteriales > Coriobacteriaceae > Collinsella. The sequence continues at coordinate 3,560 of USMA01000033.1, read as the reverse complement.
CACCACCATCTATCCCATCGCCAGCCGCTGCGGCGTTTTTGCCAAGACCGACGTGCAGCCGCTGCTCAACGAGGGCGCCCGCCCCGAGGACGTGGCCGCCTCCATCTTCCAGGCTGTCGTGACCCAGACCATCTCGGGCCTGGCATGCGGCCGTCCCATCCGCGGCAACGTCGCCTTCCTGGGCGGCCCGCTGCAGTACCTCTCCGAGCTGCGCCACCGCTTCTACCTCACGCTCAACCTGGACGAGGAGCACCGCATTGTGCCCCAAAACGCCCACCTGTTTGTGGCGAGCGGCGCTGCCATGGCGCACGAGTCCAACAAGCTCAGCACGTTCCCGCAGCTCATCGAGGCTATCGATGCCCTGGGTGACACACAGGGTGCCGAGGTCGAGCGCCTAGATCCGCTCTTTGCCACCGACGAGGACTTTGCCGAGTTCAAAACCCGCCACGACCAGGAAGTCGTTCCTAAGGGCACGCTCGCCGGCTACACCGGCCGCGTGTTCATCGGTATCGACGCCGGTTCCACCACCATGAAGGCCGCGCTCGTGGGCGAGGACGGCCAGCTGTTGCACACCTGGTACGGCAACAACAACGGCGCCATCCTGGGCACGGCCAAGGTCATCATGGCCGATTTCTACAACCACATCCCCGCGGGCTGCACCATCGGCCACGTGACTACCACGGGCTACGGCGAGGCGCTGCTCATCGAGGCCCTCAAGGCCGATTCCGGCGAGATCGAGACCGTCGCGCACTTGCGCGGTGCCAAGGCGTTCCTGCCCGGCGTCGAGTTTATTCTGGACATTGGCGGCCAGGACATGAAGTGCCTGCGCGTCAAGGACGGCGTCATCGAGCACATCATGCTCAACGAGGCCTGCTCGTCGGGTTGCGGTAGCTTTATCGAGAGCTTCGCCGTCTCTATGAACATGGACGTGCGCGCGTTCGCCGATGCCGCCATCCATGCCAAGGCCCCCGTCGACCTGGGCAGCCGCTGCACGGTCTTTATGAACTCGCGCGTCAAGCAGGCGCAAAAGGAAGGCGCCACGGTGGGCGACATCGCGGCCGGCCTGTCCTATTCCGTCATCAAGAATGCCCTGTTCAAGGTCATTAAGCTGCGCGACCCCAAGGAGATCGGCAACCAGGTGATCGTTCAGGGCGGCACCTTTATGTCCGATGCCACGCTGCGCGCGTTTGAGCAGCTCACCGGCGTTCATGCCGTGCGTCCCGACATCGCCGGCTGCATGGGCGCCTATGGTGCGGCCCTGCTCGCCCGCGATCGCGCCGGTGCCGATGGCACCTCGACCATCCTTTCGGCTGAGGACATCGCGCACCTTACCGTGACGCAAAAGCATGTCCGCTGCGGTCGCTGCTCCAACAACTGCCAGCTCACCGTCAACGACTTTGGCGGCGGCAGGCGCTTCATTACCGGTAACCGCTGCGAGAAGGGTGCCGGCCACAAAAAGCAGAAGACCGAGGCCCCCAACCTCTTCAAACAGAAAAACGAACTGCTTTTTAACCGCGAGGTGCTGAGCCCCGACGAGGCCCCGCGCGGCACCGTCGGCATCCCGCGCGCGCTCAACATGTACGAGAACTACCCCTTCTGGCATGCGTTCTTTACGCGCCTGGGCTTTAGCGTGCAGCTGTCCGACCAGTCGAGCAAAAAGACCTACCAGGCGGGCATCGAGTCCATGCCGTCCGAGAGCGTGTGCTATCCGGCCAAGATGAGCCACGGTCACGTGATGAACCTTATCGACCGCGATGTCGACTTTATTTGGATGCCGTGCGTGCGCTGGGAGCGCAAGGAGGATCCGACCGCCGGCAACTGCTATAACTGCCCCATCGTCATGAGCTACCCCACGGCGCTGGCGCTCAATATCGACGAGATCCGCGAGCAGAACATCGAGTTCCTGTACCCGTTTGTGCCCTATCACGATAAGACCGAGCTCAAGCGCCGTCTGTACCAGGTGCTCGCCGTCGACCGTGTGGCCGATGCGCAGGCCGGCCGCGGTCGCGTGCGTGGACCCAAGATCACGCGCTCCGAGGTCGATGCCGCCGTCAACGCTGCCTTTGAGGCCGATGCGCGCTTCCACGAGGATATCCAGACCATGGGCGAGGAGGCCCTTAAGTGGGGCGAGGACCACGGCGGCCACGGCATCGTGCGCGCCGGCCGTCCTTACCACAACGACCCCGAGATCAACCACGCCCTGCCCGAGCTTATCTCGAGCTTTGGCTTTGCGGTCTTTACCGAGGATTCGCTCGCGCATCTCGTGAAGCCCGAGCGCCCCATCCGCGTCGTCGACCAGTGGATGTACCACAGCCGCCTGTACGCCGTCGCCCGTTTTGTGACGATGCGCAACGAACTGGACCTGATCAAGCTCAACTCTTTCGGCTGCGGCCTCGATGCCCTGACCACCGATCAGGTGCAGGAGATTCTGGAAGCCAGCGGCAAGATCTACACCGTGCTCAAGATCGACGAGGTGTCCAACCTGGGCGCCGCGCGCATCCGCATCCGCTCACTCATGGCGGCGCTCAAGGACCAGGAGGCCGAGCGCTTCGCCGAGGCCTTCAAGCTGGCCGAGGATGCTGTCGACTCCGGCAAGGCTGAAGCCCTGTTCAACAAGTGGATCGAAACCGCCAAGTCCAAGGCGTGATATGGAATGGGTTTGCTCGAATATGTTTACCTTTCCTTCATTATCAACTATTTCGAGTTGCATGAATGCGCCGTTTATAGGCCGAGAATTTCGTGCTTTTTTGCATCAAATTCTTCTTGGGAGAGAATGCCGATATCAACCAATTCCTTCAATTTCTTCATCGCCTCGACTTGTTCTTCCACAGACATGGATGCCGTGTGAGAGGCGGGAGCAGCGGCTTCCGGTGCCGGAGTAGGCGCCGGCGCTTGAACCGGGGCGGCGGTTATAGGATTGATGGCTTGCGCCATATTCATGCCCAGTAACATGCCGCCATCGCCAAAGCCGTTGTCTTCGCAATGCGCTGCTGGGCAGCCATATTGCCAGCTTGCTGGGAAACGCCCTCGTATGCGGCAACATTCATCTTATTCGAGGCGAACTGCTGCACGAGTTGACGTGATTGCTCGGTGAACTCGATACTTTCGATGCCCACACTGGACACTTCAAAGCCAAAACGATCATTCCACGTACCCGCATTGGCCCGATCGCCACGCACGCATGCTGCGATGTCATTCGCCTTGCCAGGCAATTGCGAAATACGATATTCATTGGACAGCAAATTGATGGCCACAATAAACGACTGTACGAATTCAGACAGAATCTGCCTACGTGGCCCTTCATCATCGAATGAATACGACACGGTAGTGGCAGGCACAAAGTTACGAACGAATCGAACTGGATCAGTGACCTTTAGCGACATGGATCCGCGTGCGCGAATTTCCAAATCGACGCCATAGAACCGGTCGTTATACACCAGCGGCGCAGAAGTGCCGAATTTGATGCCACGAATCTCACGCAGGTTGACGAAGGCCACATATTTGGTGCGGCCAGGCTGACCTCCGAAGGTGAATCGATCGGCGCCCTGGTTGAAAAACGC
>USMA01000032.1 GCA_900555765.1 uncultured Collinsella sp. | reverse complement strand
GATGGACTGATGGGTCTGCTCACGGTCCCAAGGACAGCCCTCGGGGGCACGCAACAGGTGCATGATGGTGAGAAGATCCTCCCATCCATAGCGTTGTTTCCTTTGAAAATTTACCATATCTCCACTGCCTTTGCAAGCTATTTTATCCTGAAAACGTTGATATAACAGGATTTTTTATAAATCGTTCACTTCAAGCGCAAAAGTTTGGCTATTTTTTCGCCTTTAGGCAGAGCTTTTACGTCCTCTGCCCGTAAGATTCGCAGGGTAATGACCAGAACGCCGTATACCACTACACCGGCCAGAATGCCGCAGAAGGTAGCGAGGGCGTTGGCACCGTAAGCGCTGTGGCCGCTGAGGACTCTGGCAACAAGGCCGCACACTGCCCAGGCGGCGGCGCCCATCACGGCGCCGACCTTGATGCACTCCTCGGTATCGCGGCCGATGGCGTGCTCGGGCGCCTCGAGCGGCACGCTGGCGAGCTTGGCGGCACGGGCGGCAAGCGCGTCCATGGAGATGCGAATGCCCGGCGCGATCGCTCCGCCAATGTAATAACCGTCCTCATCGATGACGTCGATATTGGTCGCGGTGCCAAAGTCCACCACGATTGCCGGCGCGCCGTAGAAGGTCTCGGCCGCAACGGCGTTAGCGACGCGATCGGCGCCTACGGCCTGGGGACGCGCCGCGCGCAGCTTGGTCACCGCGGCCGTCTGCGGCCCGATAACGATGGCGTCCGCGGCAATGCGGTCGGCCACAGTGTGCCACTCGCGCGAGAGCTGCGGCACCACGCCGGCGAAGGCGACCGCGTCGACCGCGTCGAGCGAGAGGCCGTACATCTTAAAGAAGCCCATCAGGCGCACATGGATCTCGTCGGCGGTATAGGAGCGGTCGGTGGGCATGCGCCACGACTGCACCAGCTCGTCTCCGTCAAACAGGCCCATGGCCGTCTGCGTGTTTCCCATATCGATAGCGAGCAGCATGTCTACTCCCGGTGTTGGCATAAAAGGACGCGCACCATTGTATACGCGCCGTCGACGGCGCTCGGCCGCGATTCGTTTACAGTGATAGGGGCTGAGGGGTTTTAAATATGAAGGAATTATGCTCTACGAGATTTTCCTTGCCGTTTACCGAACTCCCGCGTAATATTCTTTCTAGCGCACATGAGGCGCCCAGACATTGCGGGGTGGAGCAGTCTGGTAGCTCGCCGGGCTCATAACCCGGAGGTCGTAGGTTCAAATCCTGCCCCCGCGACCAAGAACTTGCAGCTCGTCGGCCTAGCCGGCGAGCTTTTTTGTTATTCCGGGACCGTGTTTTCGGTCCAATTCTCGGCCTCTCAAACAAAATCTCGATCTGTAACATCTAGACCCGATTTGGGCGGCTAGGTGTTACAGACCGAGATATACCGGTGGGTTGGGTCGTGTTTGTCTAAATCTGTAACACGAGGGACGGATTTTGCCGCGTAACTGTTACAGATTGAGATAAACCGACGGGCCGCCACGCCCCATCCACCTGCCGCCACCTGCTATCCGCCGATTTCCGTTGCGCTGTTGTATTCCCATGCCATATCCTCTAGACAACTACGCGGCATCATCGCCGCCGCGCCTACAAGAGAGGAATGTCCATGACCGCACCTGCATCCAAGCTGCTCCAGCCCATTACGGTTGGCCCCCTTGAGCTCAAAAACCGCATTATGTTCCCGCCGCTGACCACCGGCTACGAGGAGCGCGACGGCTCCATTGGCGAGCGCAGCCTGGCTTTTTACGAGCGCCTGGCCCGTGGCGGCGTGAGCTACATCGTCATCGGCGACGTCGCTCCCGTCATGACCGCAAGCCCCATGCCCAAGCTGGCGACCGACGCCCAGATCCCCACGTTTAAGGCCCTGGCCGACGCCGTCCACAAGCACGGTGCCAAGGTCGCGCTGCAGCTGATCCACCCCGAGTACGACGTGCCCGGTGTCGGCCGCATGGTCATGGGCTCCATGGTCGCCGCCAAGGCCGCGCAGGAGGCCAAGGCCGCCGGTGACGAGGAGACCTTTGCCGCCAAGATGGCCGAGTCCAACGAGATCCGCAAGCAGGCATACGCCAAGCTGCACCACGACATGCAGCACTTTGTGAACGAGGCGAGTGTAGAGCAGCTCACCCAGATTAAGGAGGCTATCGCCGCCTCGGCCGCTCGCGCGCAGCAGGCCGGGATCGATGCCATCGAGGTCCACGGCGACCGCCTGGTGGGTTCGCTGTGCTCGGCCATCCTCAACCAGCGCACCGACGAGTACGGCGGCTCGTTCGAGAACCGCGTCCGCTATGCGCTGGAGGTCGTCGCTGCCATTAAGGAGGCCGCGCCGCAGCTGATGGTGGAGTACAAGCTCCCTGTGATTATGGAGAACCCCGACGGCACGCCGCGCGGCAAGGGCGGCCTGCAGCCCGACGAGGCCTGCGAATTTGCCAAGCTGCTCGAGGGTGCGGGCATCGACATGATCCAGGTTGCACAGGCAAATCACACCGGCAACATGGGCGACACCATTCCGCCCATGGGCGCCATGCCCTACAACTGGACGCTACCCGTGGCCGAGCGCGTCAAGGCCCTGGTCTCCGTGCCGGTGGCAACCGTCGGCCGCGTGGTCTCGGTCGAGGCCGGCGAGAAGATTCTGGAAGACGGCGCGGCCGACATCATCGCCTATGGCCGCTCGCTCATGTGCGACCCCGACATTGCGCTGAAGGCCGCCACGGGCGAGCCCATCCGCGAGTGCCTCAACTGCAACAAGGGCTGCGTCGACGCGATTCAAAACCGCAAGTACATCTCGTGCGTGCTTAATGCCGAGAACGGCGACGAGGCGACCATCGCCATTAAGCCGGGCGAGGGCGACAAGAAGATCGCCGTGGTGGGCGGCGGTATCGCTGGCCTGGAGGCCGCGCGCGTGGCGGCCAAGCGCGGCTACGACGTGACCGTTTACGAGGCGAGCGATCACTTGGGTGGCCAGATTGTGCTGGCGGCCGCGCCTCCGCGCAAGGACGAGATCATGCGCTCCGTTGAGTACTACGAGAAGATTCTGCCTGGTCTGGGCGTGAAGGTCGAGCTCAACCATGCCGCTACCGCCGAGGACCTCAACGCCGCCGATGCCGCGATTGTGGCTGTGGGCGCGCACGACGTGGTCATCCCCGTTCCGGGCGCCGACTCGGAGAAGGTCGTCTCGAGCTGGGACGTGCTGGCCGGCTAGGTGGAGCTTGCGGGCCGCGTCGCCGTCATTGGCGGTGGCCTGGTGGGCACTGAGACTGCCGAGTACCTGCTGCAGCACGGCTGCGAGGTGGCGATCGTCGAGATGCTCGACAAGATTGCCGCAGGTGAGTCCGAGACCATTCTGCCGCTGATTATGAGTGACTTTGCAGAGCACAACGTGGAGCAGCACGTGAAGACCCGCCTGACCGCCATTACCGACGAGGGCGTGGAGGCCGTGCGTACCACCGAGGATGGCGCCGAGGAGCCGGTGAAGATCGCCTGCGATTACGTGGTGATGGCTGTGGGCTCCAAGGCCAACGCGTTTGACCTGGATGGCGTGACGGTGCCCGTGACCTGCGTGGGAGCCTGCTCGGGCGCGCGCACCGCCGACACTGCGAGCGCCATTCGCACGGCGTATCACGCGGCCAACGAGCTGTAGTTGAACATCGCGGCCAGGCGGGGCGGTAGCACGGATCCGTCTCGCCCGGCTGTGTCCTGTCGGGTGTCAACCGGTGCGGGACCTGCAAGCGCAGCAGGTCCCGCCCTTTTTGTTTTGCTCCGGTGGATGGCAATGCGCGGTAATCATGAGGAGTGAGGACGTCTACTGCCTTGCAGATCACTCAAAATTATTGGGGGAGGGGTTAATAACTATATCCTCTATACCAAAGGACATAAAGAGATGCCAATTTTGTTGACAAGCGAATGACGATTAGCTGCGAGTCAGCTACCAGCGTAAATAATCGATAAAGAAATGTCGTAATTTGGTGCCAAATGCCCAGATAACGCCGCGTCTATTTTAATTAACTGCTTTGAGCAAACAGTAAAATGCTACTATCTAACTTGCACGTAAGAAAGCAGATTAACGGTTAAGGCTAAGAAGTGGCAGGTATGTCGGAAGCAACAAGGACTCGCACGCATGCGCCCGAGGTTAGGCAGCGCGCCGTCGAGATCCCCCAAGAGGGGGTCGGTCATCGCGCCCTCGCCGCGGAGCTTGGCATTCCCCAGGCCACAGCTCGTCAGTGGGCCCGTGCGTATGCCGTGGGCGGTGCCGACGCCGTTCTCAACGCCGGTTCGCATCATCACACCTATTCGTACGAAGTTAAGCTCGCCGTGGTTAAGGATCGCTTGGAAAACGGCTTAACGGTTCGCGAGGCCATGATCAAGCACAAGATTCCCAGCGAGTCTTCGGTCAAGGCTTGGTGCCGCCAGTACCGCGAGGGCGGTGAGTTCGCACTGGTCGATAAGCCGCGCGGTCGCAAGCCACGCGTTAAAAAGGCGGAATAGCAAACGGGATGGTGCGCCCACGGGGGCGCATTTTTCTTGCCGCCCCTCTGCTCCAAAGCGGACGTGCCCTTGCCCCGTACGCCTAAAACTCCCCAGTTGACCGAAAACCTGCCACCGCAACCCCGTAATTGAGCTATAACGTTAAACAATTGCAGCGTTTTTGCATGGGGGAGTGATGGTATGACGCTACTGTATTTCCTTACCCTGTTTCCGCTGGTACCGGCGCTGGGCATGCTGCTCGCGCGCGGTGACCGCGCCCGCGATGCGGTGGGGCTCATAGGCTCCGGCATTATTATGGCGGTGACAGTTGTAGTCGCCGTCATGTTTTTTGGCACGGGTCCGCAGAGCTTTGAGGTTGCCCCCGGCACCTCGCATGTGCTCTCGATCATCAGTTCCGTTATCGACGTCATCCTGTGCGCCGTCATCCTGTACAACGCGTACAAATATAGGAACGCGCTCACCACGGTGCTCGGCATAGTCCAGTTGGTGGGCTCGCTCGCCTTTGCAGCCATGACGCTGCCCGCGACCGAAGCCGTCACCGCAACCCCGCTCTACCTGGACTACATGAGCGTGATCATGGTCCTCGCCGTCGGCATCGTCGGCAGCCTTATCTGCGTGTATGCCCTGGGCTACATGAAGGACTTCCAGGCCCACGACGAGCACGAGGCTGCGCTGCGCGGGCAGACCGCGCCCGACCGTCGCCCGCAGTTCCTGGCGCTTATATTCCTGTTCCTCTCAGCCATGTTCGTCATCGTGACGAGCGACAACCTTGAGTGGCTGTTCTGCGGCTGGGAAATCACCACCGTGTGCTCGTTCCTTATGATTGGCTACACGCGCACGCCCGAGGCCATCAAGAACGCCTTCACCCAGATCATCCTCAACATGCTGGGCGGTATCGCGTTTTTGGCCGGACTCATGTACCTGCACGTGAACGGCATGCCGCTGACCATCTCGGGCATGATCGAGCTTTCCGGCGCCGGAACCGCGCAATCCGCGCTGCTGGTGATGCCGGTCATCCTGTTGTCGCTCGCCGCACTCACCAAGGCCGCACAGATGCCGTTCCACACTTGGCTGTTGGGTGCCATGGTTGCCCCCACTCCCACGAGCGCCCTGCTCCACTCGTCAACCATGGTCAAGGCCGGCGTGTTCCTAATGGTCAAGCTGAGCCCGCTCTATGCCATCTACCCTGTGACCGGCTTTATGGTCACGAGTGTGGGTGCCATCACGTTTTTGCTCGCTGCCCTCATGGCCATCTCGCAGAGCAACGCCAAACGCGTGCTCGCGTACTCCACCATTTCCAACTTGGGCCTTATCAGTGCCTGCTTGGGTGTCGGCGCACCCGAGGCCGTATGGGCGGCCATCTTCCTGATCCTGTTCCACACGGTGGCCAAGTCGCTGCTGTTCCTGTGCGTGGGCACGGCCGAGCATCATATCGGCAGCCGCGATATCGAGGACATGGACGGTATGTTCAGCCGCATGCCGCACCTGACGCGCCTGATGATGCTGGGCATCATGGGCATGTTTGTGGCGCCGTTTGGCATGCTCGTGTCCAAGTGGGGTGCCCTGGTGGCGTTTGCGCAGACTGGCAACGTGCTCATGATCATGGTGCTGGCCTTTGGCTCGGCCGCGACGTTCTTCTTCTGGGGCAAGTGGCTTGCCAAGCTTTCGGGCGTCGACCCCACGGCTCAAAACGTTGAGGTCAATGTCCATAAGACCGAATGGATGGCCCTCAACACTATCGCCGCGCTGCTGATTCTGTGCTGCGTGGCGTTCCCGCTCATCTCGAGCGGCCTGGTGTCGCCTTACTTGGCCATGGTGTTTGGACGCGTGCCATACGTTATCGGCAAGGACGCCATGTATCTGATGGTGGTTATCGTGGCTTTTATCGCCGTGGTGCTGCTGACTTCATTCCGCGTGAGCAACAAACCGCACGTAAACGTATATCTTTCGGGTGTGGGAACCGACAATTACCGCCATTTCCGCGGCTCGATGGGACACGAGGTGAAGGCTGAAAAGCGCAATTGGTACTCGGAGGACGCCCTTGGCGAGAAGCGTATTGGCCCCGCGGGTAGCGTCGTGTGCTGCAGCATTATCTTGTTTGCGCTGCTGTGTTGCGCGTGGATTGGGCCCGAGCGGCTTGCCATGAGTGCGCCCTCGGTGCTGCGCGGTAAGTATTTTGAAGGTTCGGGTGTCGTGGGCATCTTTATTGGTACCGTGGTGTTTGCCCTGCTAGCGCCGCTTGTGGGCGGCCTGATCGACGGCGTTGACCGCAAGCTGTCCGCCCGCATGCAGGGCCGTGTGGGTCCGCGCCTGCTCCAGCCTTTCTACGACGTTGCCAAGCTGCTGCGCAAAGCCCCTGCCAGCGTAAACACCATGGACGATACCTACATGGCGTGCGCGCTCATCTTTACCGTTGTGGGCGGCGGCATCTTTGTGTCGGGCTCCAACACGCTGCTGTGCGCGTTTATGGTTACCCTCGCCGCGATCTTTGTGGTGCTGGCGTCCGCCTCGACGCAAAGCCCGTTTGCCCAGGTTGGCGCCGATCGTGAGCTGCTGCAGGTTATGAGCTACGAGCCCGCCGTTCTGCTGATGAGCGTGGGCCTGTACCTTGCCACCGACAGCTTCGATTCCATCGCCGTGACGGGGCAGTCGGCCCCCATCATCGTGTACAGCGCACCCATTTTTCTCGCGTTGCTCGCGGTGCTTACCATCAAGCTGCGCAAGTCGCCGTTCGATCTTTCGTACTCGCATCATGCGCATCAGGAGATCGTCCAGGGCGTCGCCACCGAGATGAGCGGCGGCACGCTGGCCAAGATGACCCTTATGCACTGGTGCGAGACCGTGCTGTTTTTGATGTGGGTGGGCATGTTCTTTGTTTGGGACAACCCCGTGAGCTGGGTCGTAGCCCTGGTCGTGATGGCCGCGACGTATTTTGTCGAGGTCCTGATCGACAACACCTTCGCACGCAGCACCTGGCGCAGCTGCTTTAGGCTCGGATGGGGCGTGGCGCTGGTGTTTGGCCTGCTCAACCTTATGCCCATCCTCGTCGACGTATTTATTTAGGAGGCGGCATCCATGGATCATAAAATGTCGCGCTCGCCGTGGGTTATTCATTACGACGGCTCGAGCTGCAACGGATGCGATATCGAGGTGCTGGCCTCGCTCACGCCGCTGTTCGATGCGGAGCGCTTTGGCGTGGTCAACACCGGCAACCCCAAGCATGCGGAAAACTTTATGGTGACCGGGTCGATCACTGCCCAGAACCTGCCTGTCGTGCGCCAGATCTACAACCAGATGCTCGAGCCCAAGTGCGTGGTGGCGTGCGGCATCTGCGCGTGTTCGGGCGGCGTGTTCCGCGATGCCTATAACGTGATCGGCGGCGTGGACCGCGCGATTCCCGTGGACGTGTACGCGCCCGGGTGCGCCATTCGCCCCGAGACGGTGATCGATGCCATCGTGGAGGCGTGTGGCATCCTGGACCAGAAGGAGGCCGTGATGCGCGCTGGCGGCGACCCGCTTACCGTGGGCGGTGCCGCTACTTGGGACGGTGGCGTTGAGCTGGGCGAGGACGGGTTTGTGGCTGCGGGGGCCGGCGACGCGCCTGCTGGGACGCCCGCCACTGCAAAGGAGGCCGAGTAATGCAAAAGGCAATCTATACCACCGTCGGGATCGACGAGCTCCTGCCGCATGTCCAGGCGCTCAAGGGCGGCGGCGCGCGCTTTGTGCAAATGCACGCTGAACGCAACGTCGACGACGGCTCGTATCGCTTGGTCTATACGTTTATCAACGTTCGTGCTGCTCAGGAGCATATTGCGCAGGACGGCAGCTATGCGATTGAGAACCTGGTGGTTGAGGGCATCGACCAGTACCAGGAGATTCCGTCCATCAGCTCGTATTACCCCGCGGTGTTCCCGTTTGAAAATGAGGCCCACGACCTGTTTGGCCTTGCCATCACCGACATGCAGATTGACTTTAAGGGCTTTTTCTACCATGTTTCGACTGCCGAGCCCATGAGCGTTATCACGCCCGAGGTGAAGGCCGCGCGCGAGAAGGCCATGAAGGTCCGTGCCGCCGCCGAAGCCAAGGCGCGCAAGGCCGCTGCCGAAAAGGCCGCCGCGGCTGCGGCGGCTGCAGGGGAGGGCGCTGCGAGCGCCGGCGATGCCGCGGGCGCCGCTGCTCAGCCCGCTGCGGCTGCCGGCTCCGATGCTCAGCACGATGAGGCTGCTGCGAAGGCCGCGCTCAAGGCTGCCGAGATGGAGGCAAAGCTCGCTGCCATGGATCCCGAGAAAGCAGCCAAGGTCCGCGCGGCGCTTGCCGCCAAGGCAGACAACTCAGCTGCTGCGGCGCTGCTGGCCGACGCAGAGCACAAAAAGAGGGGTTCCGCCCCGAAGAAGCGGAGGTATGATTTTGATTTCTGAAAAAGAAAAATTCTTCGACCCCCGCAAGCCCTTTGCATCCAAACGGCCTGAGACCCACGAGGAGTGGCAGGCCCGGATGGGCGGCGAGGTGCTGGCCGTGGTGCGCAGCGGGCTGTATCTGGACTTCCGCT
>USMA01000031.1 GCA_900555765.1 uncultured Collinsella sp. | reverse complement strand
CGGTTGAGCATGCGATCGCCCACATTGAAGAGGCTGTCCTGCACGACAAGCCCGCTGAACAGCAGCGCTGGTACGCCATCAAGATCTTCGAGCGCGATGACAAGGTGCTCGAGCAGCTCCAGATCCCGGAAGCTACCATGCAGCACATCGAGGCCGACATCAACGCAACGTCTCCTGCCATGACAGCCATGCTTTGTTCCAAATATGTATCTGTCGCCAAAACCTTGATGCTTCTCATGGAACTGCTCGGAACCTACTCCCTTCCTCCCGGGGCAACATACCCCATTGCTTATGACGACATCTGGCCCAAGGGCGATGTCTACGAAGCGATGGACGACCTCGATTGCCGGGACGACCAGTCGGCGACCGAACAGCAGAACGAAACCCGCTATGAACAAGCGCACTACAAATGCGAGCCCGCCACGACCATCGAAGAGCTCGAGGCGGTCGCACGGTTCGCCAAAAGTAGCTCATACGCCTCGTTTCGCGCGGCAGTCAAACTCGCCCGAGCTGGATCCGCATCCCCAGCCGAATCCCTAATGTTTGCCGTTCTCGGAGCGCCCATGCGCTTTGGCGGATTCGGATGTTGCAGCCTGCCCATGGGAGGCCTGCTACTCAACTATCGAATCGACTTCGACACTCTTGCGGTCAACATGTCTTCCGGCATCCCTTACGCCATCTGCGACCTATATTGCCCGGCCGCCGGAGTCGACAACGAATACAACGGAATTGGGCATGAGCTTCAAAACGCTCGCATCCACGATGGCAATCGAAATAATGGACTCAAGGCAATGGGCATCCACGTCCTGGTTATCAATCGCGATCAAATGAAAGACCTTGTTGCACTCGAAGCCTTCGCCCAAACGCTGCATCGACTCGCGGGAGTCCGATTCCGATATCGCATCAAGGGCTATCGCAAGCGTCAGGCCGCTTGGCTCAACGCTCTGCGGGCCGGAATCGGCCTTGCGCCGGTCTAAACGGCGAATCACCCGTGCGCCGTCGAACAGGGCTGGACAGTTAGTTCAAATACGTATAAATGGACACATTGAATTAGGCTGTTTGTAGCTATCTCTATACCATTCGCCCTATTTGAAGGCAGGGTAGACTTCAAAACAGCGTCATATGGACTAACTAAAGTTCCAAAACAACGTATCGGCATCGAATTGAGCACTTCGAGTCCTCAGAACTTATACGTATCTGAGCTAACTGTCCACCTCGGATTTTGACGGCGGCCCAAACGCCCCCAGACAACCTCAATTGCCCTCCATTTGACAGCGGCAACAGGGTCGCTCACCATAGCAGGCGACAAATCAACGAAAGGATGAACATGGCAGCTGCACAGCCGCTTAAGATTCGCATGGTCGCCGGGCTTGGCAACCCGGGCGAGGAATATGCCGAGACCCGCCACAACGCCGGCTTTAAGGCGATCGACGAGCTGGCCCGTCAGGCCGGCGTCACGTACTGGAAAAACCAAGCAGGCGCCGAGGTCGCGCTCATCAACATCAACGATGCCGAGGAAGAGAACGGCAAGCGCCAGATTGTACTGGTCAAGCCGCAGTCGTACATGAACACCTCGGGCGGGCCCATCTCCAAGCTCTGCCGCGAGTACAAGATCAAGGCCGAGGAGCTGCTCGTCATCCACGACGAGCTCGATATTCCCGCCGGCGACGTGCGTGTTAAGGTGGGCGGAGGCCATGCCGGTCACAACGGCCTGCGCTCCATCATCGACAAGATGGGCAGCCGCGACTTTAGCCGTATCCGCACCGGCATCGGCAACCCTCCCGGCAAGATGGCCGTGGCAGACTACGTGCTCAAGCAGCTGCGCGCCCGCGAAGCCGAGGATTTCCAGGACACCTGCGCCCGCGCCGCAGATGCCGCCGGTCTGGCCATCGTCCACGGCGTAATCTACGCCCGCGATCACGTAAACGGCGCCGCTTCCGCCAACGGCAAGCACTAAAACCTACCATTTAGGGATGTTTATTTTGGCAGGTTTCATCTGCGGAAACGCCGCGGCGGCTGCGTCGCAATAAACCCTGTGCCGCTATACATATGCAACGCTCCAAAGGGGGCCGGCCTCACCGAAGCGCGAGGCCGGCCTCCTTTGCCGTTTTGCCTGATAAAACCTGCCAAAATAAACCTCTCCCCCTTTGGCAGGTCGAAGCGGATAAACCCTGCTCCCAACCGCCGAAGACACACGTAAGTGACATGTCCATGAGGGTATAATTTGCACCGTATGTCTGCACAACGCCTGTGCGCGTACGGTTTTATTCGGGCTACCGTCCATTTCCGTGGAGGCACGGTTCGGCGGCCCTAACAAGAGAGGGGTTCTATGTATAAGATCCTGGAGAAGACGCAGTTCTCGGAGAAGGTGTTCAAGTTCCGCATCGAGGCGCCCGCAATCGCCAAGCATGCGCACGCTGGACAGTTCCTCATGGTCCGCGCCAACGAGACGGGCGAGCGCGTCCCGTTTACCCTGGCCGGCTGGAACGGTGACGAGGGCTGGGTCGAGTTCATCTTCATGGTGATCGGCAAGACCACCGAGATGCTTTCCACCTACGAGGCCGGCGAGTCGCTGCGCGACGTCGTGGGCCCGCTGGGCGTTCCCACCGAGATGGCCGAGGGCCCCTGCGCCGTCATTGGCGGCGGCGTCGGCCTGGCAATTGCCTTCCCGGTCGCCAAGCACCTGGTCGAGACCGGCCACGAGGTGCACGCCATCATGGGCGCCCGCACCAAGGACCTCCTGCTCATGGAGGACCAGTTCCGCGAGCTCCTCGACGAGGACCACATCCACATCACCACTGACGATGGCTCCTACGGCGAGCAGGGCGTTGTCACCGCTCCACTGGAGCGCCTGCTGCAGGACAAGGCCGTGAGCCAGGTCTTCTGCGTCGGCCCCGTTCCGATGATGAAGTTCTCGACCCTCACCGCCCAGAAGTACGACACCCCCATCACCGCGTCGCTCAACCCCATCATGGTTGACGGCACCGGCATGTGCGGCTGCTGCCGCGTCGAGGTGGGCGGCGTGACCAAGTTCGCTTGCGTCGACGGCCCCGACTTCGATGCCACCCTGGTCGACTGGGATGACCTTCGTGCCCGCCAGGCCGCTTACCGTTCCGAAGAGGGCGAGTCCCTCAAGGCCTATGAGGAAAAGAGCTGCGCATGCCACTAGTTAACGGTCGTTTCGTTGCCGATATGAAGTCGCCCCGCACCCCCGATAACGAGGAGCCGGCTGCCGAGCGCGCCTGCGACTTCCGCCCCGTCGACAAGGGCTTCACCGAGGAGATGGCGCTGGCCGAGGCCGAGCGCTGCCTCAACTGCAAGAAGCCGTTCTGTGTTGAGGGCTGCCCCGTCAACATCAACATCCCCCGCTTTATCGAGCAGATCCGCGAGAAGGACTTCGGCGGCGCTCTCGATACCATCCGCGAGGACTCCATGCTTCCCGCCATCTGCGGCCGTGTCTGCCCGCAGGAGAACCAGTGCGAGGGCAAGTGCATCCGTGGTAAGAAGTCCGAGCCCGTGGCCATCGGCCAGCTCGAGCGCTTCCTGGGTGACCGCCCCGAGCTCGCCTCCACGCCCAAGATGGCCCCCAAGAACGGCAAGAAGGTCGCCGTCGTCGGCTCCGGCCCGTCCGGCATCACCTGCGCCGGCGAGCTCGCCCGTAACGGCTTTGACGTTACCGTCTTTGAGGCCTTCTTTACCGGCGGCGGCGTGCTGGTCTACGGCATCCCCGAGTTCCGTCTGCCCAAGGCAGTCGTCAAGCGCGAGATTGACGGCCTGGAGGACATGGGCGTCAAGTTTGAGTACAACTCCGTCGTGGGCAACATGGCCACGGCCGAGGAGCTGTTCGAGCAGGGCTTCGACGCCATCTATGTGGCGACCGGCGCTGGCCTGCCCAAGTTCCTCAACGTCCCCGGCGAGAACCTGCCCAACGTCTTCTTCGCTAACGAGTACCTCACCCGCGTGAACCTGATGAAGGCCAACAAGTTCCCCGAGTACGACACCCCCACCAAGCACGGCAAGAACGTCGTTGTCTTTGGCGGCGGCAACGTGGCTATGGACGCCGTCCGTACCGCCAAGCGTCTGGGCGCCGAGCACGCCATCATCGCTTACCGCCGTACCGAGGACGAGATGCCCTGCCGTCGCGCCGAGCTGCACCATGCCAAGGCCGAGGGCGTCGAGGTTCTGCCGCTTGTCTCCCCGCTCGAGTTTGTCGCTGGCGAAGACGGCTCCGTGTGCGCCGTCAAGGTCCAGAAGATGGAGCTCGGCGAGCCCGACGAGTCCGGCCGTCGTCGCCCGGTGCCCATCGAGGGCGCCATCGAGGAGATTCCCTGCGACGTCGCAATCTCGGCTATCGGTACCAACGCCAACCCCTTCGCAAAGAAGATCGGCGGCAAGATGGAGCTCAACAAGTGGGGCTACATCGTCGCCGACGAGGAGACCGGCCAGACCACCGATCCCCGCATCTGGGCCGGCGGCGACATCGTCACCGGTGCCGCTACGGTCATTCTGGCGATGGGCGCCGGCAAGAAGGCCGCCGCTTCCATCACCAAGAGCCTGCTGGGCGAGTAATCACCTACAGCGTTAGCCATCAAACGGCAAAGTCCCCGTCGAGCACGCGCCCGGCGGGGACTTTTTTATACCGGCCGCCCGACCACCACGATGGGGACAGGCACCTTTGTGGTGGTTGGGGGCCTGGTCGGCGAACCGATTCCGACGTTTGTCTCAATCTGTAACAGTTAGAGACCAAATTCCTCGCCACGTGTTACAGATCGAGACGTTAGGTTAGCGGCTGAACAGTTCGTCTCAATCTGTAACACCTAGAGCCCAACTATCAGGTTTGGTGTTACAGATTGAGATTTTGTAAAAGCCGAGAATGGGCGCTGCCACCAATAGCCTAGCGCTTGCGGCGCTTGGTTGCGGCGATGCCGGCAGCGGCAACGGTTGCGCCGGCGATGCCAAGGGCGGCGGCCGCCGTCGCGGCGTTGTCGCCCGTGGCGGCCAGAGTGCCCACGGACTTCTGGGCAGCGGTGGCCTTCGCGGCCGGCTTGGAGGCAGCAGCCGTGAAACTCGCCTGAGTCGGCGTCACGGACGGCACGGCGGTCCCGCTGCCGCCGCCCGGCTGTGGCGTGGGGGCCGGGGTGGGCTCAGGCTGCGGGGTGGGCTCGGGTTCGACCGCATCTCCGGAGCTGATTACCACGCTGCGGGCGACCTCGTCGGAAGTTCTAATGTCCTGGATGACAGACGACCCGGGAACACCGATGACGAGTCCGTTTCCCGTAGTTTCTCGCACAGTGCCGCCGGCGGGAGTCGTAACTACCGATCCGCCATCAATTGAGAGACAAGAGGCTGCATCACCTTGATTGACAGCGTAGATTGCCGCTGCATTACCCGACACCTCAACATTTGAATTAATGATGTCAATTCGAGGGATGGCGGACTGGGAGCCGGACTGGGAATATATTCCGTAGCCATGTTTACGACTGTGGCCAGTTCCGTCACCGCATCGAACTGTAAGGCTCGAATTCTCGACGAGCACCCGCGACACGCCGTCCTGCGCGCGCATCCAAACACCATCCAAAACCTCGACACTATCACTCGCCACGAGCGTAACATCCGCCCCGTTGGTAATACTCAAATATGTATCCTTACCCCCGAACGAATACAGGGCGACCGACAACATGTTTGCATTACGCGCCGCCGCATCTAATTTTGCGTTATCCACCGCGATGCAGCCTCCATGCTCGGAGGAGATGTTTTCGGCATAGACTGCAACGGCATTGAGCCCCCCATTCGCCTCCGCCTCGACGTGGACGTCGGCGCCCTCGTTAATGGTTATGTTGCCTGCCCGCGTATGAATGCCGATGGTATGAGGCACTTTGTTCGTTGCCGTCACGTTAACGTTGGCACCGCGGATGTCCACGTCGCCGCCGGCCTTACCGTCCCCCGAAACCGCTATCGTATCGGTCCCGGCCGTCGCGTTGAGAGTCACGTCGCCCGAGATGGCGAGGCTACCGCACTCGACCTTAACAGCGCTCCTGCTCTTCTGTGGTTCGGCCGTCGCGTTGAGGGTTCCCTCCCCCGTGATGGCAAGGTTGCCGTCCTTGACCTCGATAGCGCTCTGCAAGGAATCGGCCGTTACGGTGTTGGTGCCCGTCACGCCGATATTGAGGTTGCCCTGAGCGCTGATACCGGCGCCGTTGTAGCCATTGAGCTTCATGTCGTCGGCGCCGTCCCAGAACCACGTTCAGGCCTCGTCGCCGGCGCCCTTGTTGTACTGCGTGCCGCCAACGTTGACCCATTTGGCGGCGAGCGCCACGCTGGGTAGCAGCAGCTGACCGACCATGAGCGCGCAAGCCCCCGCGCAGGCGAGCTTGGCGCCCACGCGACGCCACGTTCCGTGGGAGAGAGCGCACGCGCGGCCGTGGTCGATTGGGTTGTCATGGATTTGCTTTCGCATATGAGCCTCCTTGTCGTAAGGGGTGCTTCTGTAACACCATGTTACGGGAAGATATCCGGATCCCGGGGCACAAATTCTCATGTGGCGCACCTGCCAGCGCAAAAGGCAACGAGCATGCGATTGCCAAGCGCCCCCCCCGAAAGGCCTGCCATCAATCCCTTTGTTGAGCCCTCTCATGCCCTCGCCAAACAGGCATGCTGGAGCATCGCACTCGTCATGATTCTTGCCTGCTTGTTCTCGACCCTCGACAACGTTGTCACGCTCTCCAACGCCCACGGCACCATTGCCGTACAAACATGGCCGCGCCTCTTTTTGGCGGCGAGCGGCCTTGCCGCCGGCATTATCTTTGATCTTGCCGAGCGCCGATACATGGGACTTGTCATGCTCGGCATTGCCGTGCTCTCGACCATTTCCATTCTGGCCGTGGAAGCCGGCGCCGATCCTAACCTGGGCCTTGTCGTTTTTTACCTGAGCTCGGGCTTTTTTGTCACGTTCTTTACCGCCACCTTTACACAGCTGGCACCGCGCATGCATGCGCCCGCCCTCTGGGCCGGCATGGGACGCGCCGCCAACAATGCAGCGCATT
Source organism: uncultured Collinsella sp. (assembly GCA_900555765.1). Lineage (GTDB taxonomy): Bacteria > Actinomycetota > Coriobacteriia > Coriobacteriales > Coriobacteriaceae > Collinsella. The sequence continues at coordinate 2,078 of USMA01000031.1, read as the reverse complement.
CACCACATCGGGCATCTCGCTTGCTCTCGTGACCTCGGACAATGTTGCTCTCATCATGATCGGTGCGCTCGTTTTGCTCGTCGCCGCCTGCGCGGCATTCGTGGCAGCCGGCCTGTTCCGCCTACCCCAAACCGAGCAGGAACGCAAACATCAACAGCTTGCCGAGGAAGCGCTCGCATCACCGAGTATCGAAGAGCAGCGCCAGACCTTCATCGACAACCACGCTCTCACCCCGCGCGAAGTCGACGTGCTCATAGCCGTGACCCAGGATGAACGCCCGCTCAAGCAGGTTGCCGAGGAACTCGGTATCTCGATGCGCATGGTACAGCGCCACCCGAGCTCTATCTACCAAAAGACCGACACGCAAACGCGCGCCGGTCTCACCAAAGCCTTCCCCTCGGCCTAAAACAAAAACCACCACAAAGGTGCCTGTCCCCTTTGTGGTGGTTTGAGCGGAGCAGAAGGTCACTCTGCCAGCTTGTCTCAGTCTGTAACAGATAGGCCCCTATAAGCAGGCTTATTGTTACAGATCGAGACAGTAAAGGAACACGAAGCGATCTTTCGCAGCAACAACCCTCTAGTAAAGCGATGCCACATATCGGCCGAAGCCTGGCAATGCAAACTCAAAACGCCCTTGCAGAGGCTCTTCAATTACCCCAGCCTCTACCAGACGCTTTTTATACGTTGAAATCGAACCGGAACTCTTCTTAAGCCTCGCTGCCAGCTCTTGCCTGGTCGTCGTCCCAACCGGATTCATTGCACGAAGAATCTACAGGTCCCCTCGTGAACGTTCCGCCGCTGTTGAAGCGAAAACTCGCGATTCCAGCTCCTCTTGCGCAAGTTTCGCGCCTCGTTCGACATCCTCAATAGAAACCTCGGAGGCTTGGCGCGAAGCATTCCATGCCCGATACCCCACCAACTGGAACATAAATGGAAAGCCATCGATCGCCTTGGCAGCGAGGTCGATCGCCTCATCAGAAATCGTCTTGCCGCCGTCCTCAATCGTTAGTCGAAACGCTTCTTTTACCTCAGTCGGTGAAATTGATCCCAGCGAATGTTGAGCCGCGCGACGAAGAAACGATGTCGATTTCCCCGTCAGCAGCGCCAGCACGCGAAACGGCAGCCCCGCCATAAGCAAAGCTACCTTTTTATTCTCGCTTACAAAGTGCTGGTAGGTAGTAACAAGCTCCGTCATTTGCGCAAACGATGCATCCACTTCGTCAACAGCGATAAGCACCCCGGTGTCAGTCGCTTCAAGCTGAGCAAACAAAGCGTTCATCTTAGTACGCCAGTTAGCGCCCTCAAATTCAACATCGATGTTTTCCCAGCTCATGCTTCCTACGGGGGCAATGCCGACACTGTTCACGCGCCTAGAAGCGGGCTTTTCGATCAGATGGGCGGCTGATTCGTTGAGGCGCTGCAAAATGTCTTCGAGCATCCCCTCCGAGGCCGTCACATTCGCTGTAATCCAGCCCTCTTGCTGGGCGCGGTACGACAGATATGCCAAAAGCGCCGTTTTACCTGTACCACGCGCACCATAGAAAACCGAGCAAAGATTGGGATCGGAGTCGTCATTTTCAAACGCCAGCACCATATCATCGATGATTTGCTCACGGCCGGCCATATACGCCGGTACACGTCCGAACATCGGCGTGAATGGATTTGCCTGCCTGTACGCCGTCGGTGCCGCCATAAAGCCTCCCTTTAACTCATATAACTTAATTATGCCCCTACTATCTATAATTTATTTGAGTATCTTTGAGCTTTTTGAGCATCCTTCAGTTCTTTGAGCGATCGGCCCCGGCAGAACCAGTTGACTTTCTCTACCTAAAACAAAAACCACCACAAAGATGCACTGTCCCCTTTGTGGTGGTTTTTGATCGGTTAGCCTTCGAGCTGGGCCACTTTGTAGCGGTAGGCGGCGGCGATGACGTCTTTACAGCCCTCGCGGCCCAGCTTAGCACGGTTGACGACGATGTCTTTACCGCTCGTCATCTTCCACTATCCGGCGCTGTAGCGCTATTAGAACGCCTCGCGCGCCTTCAGCTGCTGCTTGACCCGCTTGGCGCCCTTCTGTT
>USMA01000030.1 GCA_900555765.1 uncultured Collinsella sp. | reverse complement strand
GGCCTTGACGGCGGCCGCAAAACGGACCTGGTCGTTGCCCTTGCCGGTGCAGCCGTGGGCGACGTAGGTCGCGCCAAACTCGTGAGCGACCTCGACAAGCTTCTTAGCGAGCAGCGGGCGGGAAAGAGCGGAGAGCAGCGGGTACTTGTTCTCATACATGGAGTTTGCGGCGATGGCCTTTGTCAGGAACTCATCGGAGAACTCGTCGCGCAGGTCGAGCACCTGGCAATCGAGAACGCCCAGGTCGAGCGCCTTCTGCTTCTTGGCATCCAGTCCGGTCTCTTCCTGGCCCACGTTGCCGCAGACACAAACGACATCGAGATTCTTCTCGTCCTGGAGCCACTTGACACATACGGATGTATCAAGACCACCGGAATATGCGAGAACGACTTTTTCCTTGCTCATGGCTGTTTCCTTTCGCCCTTGGTAGCTAGTTAGAACATCGGTCAGTTGCAAGTCACCTTGAGGTCAAAAACCGTGCAATATCAGGTTATTCAGCAGAATGCATCACAGGCATGCCCTAGAAACATGCGGCTATGTCGTGCTTAAACCCAACGACCTCAAAATGACTCTGTTGAGGCATTGCGCCCCATGCGGACAGAGACGATTGTTATCGTCGTCGGGAAATTGCGCGCTGGCGTCGGATGGCATTGTCTGCAGTGGTGATGATCTTTACGAACTGCATCTGCCTCTCCTTTCACGTATCGCCGGGCGCAATTCAAATATCGCAAACGGTACCTTTTCCTCGGAAAGCGGCTCTTTTGCCGTCTCCGTTTTCGATGTTCGCTATATTACGATAAAGTGCACGCTGCGCAAGCGACAAATTCAAATTTCTGAAAAGTTTTTTCATTACTTTGTGAATGATGATGCAAACGCGCGCCAATCCTGCGAAAATACGCCTGACTACGAGTTGATGGTTATAACGTCTGAAACAATTTCGAAACGAAAGGCTCGCTTTTATGCAAACTTACGAATCGGACGCCAATATCGGAAACATTAAGCTCATCGCCGTCGACATGGACAAAACGCTGCTGACCGACGAGCGCGTGTTGCCGCAGGGTCTTGATGAGCGCTTGGACAAGCTCGCCGACGCCGGCATCGTATTCTGCCCCGCCAGCGGACGTCCAGCCCCCAAGCTCGAGGAGATGTTCGAGGATATCAAGAACCGCCTCGCCTTTTGTCCCGACAACGGAGCGTGCGTAATCTATCGCGGCAGTTATATCTATAAGAGCAATATCGACGTGGAGCTGTACCAGCAGGTCTTGAGCCGTGCCTCGGAGGATCCTCGCGCCGTCCCCGTCCTGTGCTGCTTCGACGAGTTCTACGTGCTTGCCCGCGACCATCAATACCACGACGAGATCAGCGTCTACTACAACACGATTAACTACGTCGACACCTTTGAGGGCATTGATATCGAGTCCAACAAGATTTCAGTCTTCTTCCCCGGCTACGACGCCGAGCCCGCATTCCGCGAGACCTATAGCCCCGAGTTCTCGGACAAGCTCTACGTCACCACCGCCGGGCGCGAGTGGATCGACTTTATGAACCTGGGTGTCGACAAGGGCGCCGGCGTCGCGCACCTGTGCGAGCACCTGGGCATCGATATCGCCGATGCCGCCGCCGTGGGCGACACCTACAACGACATCCCCATGTTGGAGCGCGTCGGACACAGCTTTATCGTGGACAATGCCGAGGAACATATGAACGCGCATGCTAAGTGGCGCATTCCGAGCAACAACGACGGGGGCGTACTGACGCTCATCGACGCCATCTTGGCGGCTCGGTAATCCAACTCGTCGCCATGCCCGGGGCCGGCCGTTTGATTTTTGCTCGGTCAGGTCCTGGGCTCGCTCGAAGGCCACATTAAGTGGCCTTCGGCTCGTGCGGAATCTACAAAAATCAAACGGCCGGCCCCGGGCATGGCTACGTTGACTTGCTTGCCGCTTGAATGGCGTCTTGGCGCCTAGATACTTTGGCTGATTTTAATTGAACGAAGGACGCTCCTTGTTGATGAGGGGCGTCCTTCTGGTTTTGTATTACTTTGGAATTGTGGTCGTGCCCTTACTTGGCGTCTGCCCAGGTCACTCCAGTCGAAGCTTCGGCGATTAGGGGGACGCGGAGGTCTACTACGTGCTCCATGACGTCGCGGACCATGGTGGTTAGGCGCTCGACTTCGTCGATGGGGCACTCAAAGTCCAGTTCGTCGTGCACTTGCAGGATCATGTGGGCGGCAAAGCCTTCCTCTTCCAGGCGGCGGCTTACGCGGGCCATCGCGATCTTGATGATGTCGGCGGCGGTTCCCTGCATGGGATGGTTCATGGCCGTGCGCTCGCCAAAGCCGCGGAGTTGCGGGTTTTTGGCCTTGAGCTCCGGAATATGACGACGGCGGCCGTACATGGTCTCGGCGTAGCCCGTCTGCTTGGCGCGTGCCACCACGTTGTCGAGGAACGTGCGCACGCCCGGGTAGGCCTCGTAGTAGCGGTCGATCATGTCGCGTGCCTCGGCCATCGAGATATGCAGCGACTGCGACAGGCCGTAGGCCTGCTGGCCATACACGATGCCAAAGTTCACGGCCTTGGCGCGACTGCGCAGGTCGGGCGTTACCTCGGACACCGGCACACCGAACACGCGCGCCGCCGTCTCGGCATGGAAGTCCTCGCCCTCGTTAAAGGCGCGCACCAAGTGCTCGTCACCTGAAAGATGCGCCAGCAGACGCAGCTCGATCTGCGAGTAGTCCACCGCCAAAAAGACGCTTCCCTCGCCTGCCGAAAACGCCGTCTTGACGGTACGACCCAGCTCCGAGCGCGTCGGGATGTTCTGCAGGTTCGGGTCGCTCGAGGACAGCCGCCCCGTTGCCGTGATGGTCTGGTTGTACGTAGTGTGTACGCGACCGTCACCGCGGCGTAGCGGGCCCAGCGTGTCCAGATAGGTGGACTTGATCTTAGACTTCTCACGCCAGTCCAAGATCAGACGCACGATTTCGTGGTCACGCGCAAGGTCGCTCAGCACCTTGGCGTTGGTCGAATAATAGCCGCGCTTAGTCTTCTTGAGGCCCTTGGTCGGAAGCCCCATCACATCAAAGAGCACGTGCGACAGCTGCATGGGACTGCCAATATTAAAGGTCTCGTCACCCGCCAGGTCGCGAATACTGCGCTCAACCTCGGTAATCTGGGTCGCCAGACCCTCGGACAGACTGTGCAGACGGTCGGGGTCCACGAGCATGCCCGCGCGCTCCATCTTGGCAAGTACCGGAACGAGCGGCATCTCGATGCCATCGAACACGTTGGCGGCATTCTCACGGGCCATGCACTCGCGCAACGGTGCCACGAGCGCCAGCGTCAGAGCCGCAGTACGGGCGGCAGGCGCCGGAGCGTCCTCACCGGCACCCTCTGCGCCGCGCGCCGCAGGCAGCGCCATCTGCAGATACGTATCGGCAAGATATGCCTCATCGAACTCGGAGCGATCGGAATCCAGCAGATAGGCAGCGACCACGGTATCGAAGATACGCGTGGAATCGGTAGCGAGCGGATCCATGAGCTCGGGCTCAGAAGAATCGACGGGCGAAAGCTCGTGCAACAGCGCCTTCATATCCGGGCGCGCCACGCGACCCTCCATAAACAGACGCGCGAGCACGCCGGCAATCACGCCGTGAACGAAGTTGAAGCCCTCAACCTCAGCCGCCGCACAGCTGTCGCCCTCCTCGAGCGCGAACAGGCCCTTGGACGTCGCCAACCACAGCGTGCGCGTCAGTCCAAAGAGCGCGCCCTCTTCCTTGTCGTCGTCCACCACGGCGGCGACCCACTCGCCGGCATCAATCGCGCGGGAGACCTCAGCCGCAACGGCACCAAGCGCGTCGGCATCGCCGGCGGCTGCGCGAACCATAGCAGGTATCTCAACCACACTGGAGGCAGCAGCAGCCCCGCCCTCGCCGCCGACCAGCGCCAAGAAACGGTTCTGCATGGCGGTGATACCAAGTGTGCCCAGCGCCGCGGACACTTCGTCGGCAGAAAACGCCGGGAAGGACGTTTCGTCAAAGTCGAGCTCGACGGGCGCATCGGTGCGAATGGTTGCGACCTTGCGGCTCAGCAGCGCATCGTCGATGTGCGCACGCAGGTTCTCGCCCATCTTGCCCTTGACCTCGTCGGCATGCGCGATGCCCTCGTCCAAGCTGCCGTACTGTGCGATGAGCGCGCTCGCCTTTTTGGGGCCGATGCCCGGTACGCCGGGAATGTTGTCCGACGTATCGCCCTTTAGACCGTAAAAATCGGGCACGAGCGCCGGCGTAATGCCGTGATACAGGTCGTCCACGCTCTCGGGCGTCATGATCGCCACGTCGGACAGGCCTTTGCGGGGCGAGACCACGTTGACGTGCTCGGTCACGAGTTGATACATGTCGCGGGCGCCGGTCACCAGCAGCATGTCGCAGCCGGCCTCTTCACCCAGGCGCGCCATGGTTCCCAGGATATCGTCGCCTTCCCAGCCCTCGGACTGCAGAATCGGCACGTTGAGCGCGGTGAGCAGCTCCTTGATCATCGGAAACTGCGCATGCAGATCGGGGTCCATGGGCGGGCGTTGCGCCTTATACTGCGGCAGCATCTCCATGCGCACGCGCGGTTTGCCCTTGTCAAACGCCACGACCACACCGTCGGGGTTAAAGGCATCGATCATCTTGAGAAACATGTTCAGAAAGCCGAAGATCGCGTTGGTGGGGCGGCCGTCCGGCGCATTCATGGTGGGCGGCACGGCGTGGAAGGCGCGGTGCATGAGCGAGTTGCCGTCGATAACGGCAAAGGTGCGGCGCTTGTCAGACATATTGAATACCTCGCTTTGGGCTGGGCACGGTTTGCTCACTCCAGTTTACACGCTCCCCGCCCCGCGGCCACCGCACATCAGGCTTCCCTGCCGCCGCGGGCCCGCGCGTGATACGATGGCTCACGGTACATCAACCAGCACGATCGATCCGAAAGGAGCCTGCGTCATGGAGCGTCCCTGCGCATGGAAAAAGTACACGCCACAGCAAGTCGAGGAGCTCGAGGAGCTTTGCCGCGGCTATAAGCAGTTTTTGAGCGAGAACAAGACCGAGCGCCTGTGCGTCAAGACCGGCATCAAGATGGCCGAGGAGGCGGGATACGTCGACCTGGAGACCGTGCTCGCCGAGGGCCGCGAGCTCAAGGCAGGCGACAAGGTGTACGCCGCCAACCACGGCAAGGACCTTATGCTCGTCAACCTGGGCACCGCCCCGCTCGAGCAGGGCTTTAACATCCTGGGCGCCCACGTGGACTCGCCGCGCCTGGACCTTAAGCAGAATCCCGCCTTCGAGGCCGGCGACATGGCCTACCTCGACACGCACTACTACGGCGGCGTCAAGAGCTACCACTGGGTAGCCTCCCCGCTCGCACTCGTGGGCGTCATCTGCAAAAAGGACGGTACCACCGTCGACATCAATATCGGCGACAAGGCGGACGACCCGGTCTTTACCATCTCCGACCTGCTGATCCACCTCTCGAGCGAGCAGATGTCCAAGCCTGCCAAGGACGCCGTCGATGCCGAGATCCTCGACGTGATCGTGGGCGGTCGTCCCGTCAAGTTCGATGGGGACGACAAGGACGCCCCCAAGGAGCCCGTCAAGCAGATGTTCCTGGACATCCTCAAGGAGCAGTACGACGTCGAGGAGGAGGACTTCCTCTCCGCCGAGATCGAGGTCGTGCCCGCCGGCCCCGCCCGCGACATGGGCCTCGACCGCTCCATGATTTTGGGCTATGGCCACGACGATCGCGTCTGCGCCTACCCCTCCATGCTCGCCCAGATCGACGTCGCCAACGTGGAGCGCACGAGCATCACGCTCATCGTCGACAAGGAGGAGATCGGCTCCGTGGGTGCCACCGGTATGACGAGCCGCTTCTTCGAGAACACCGTCGCCGAGATCATGACGCTCGCCGGCGAGGATAGCCCGCTGGCCCTGCGCCGCGCACTCGCCCGCAGCCGCATGCTCTCCTCCGACGTGTCCGCCGGCTTCGACCCGGGCTATGCCGGCAAGTTCGAGACCAAGAACGCGGCCTTTATGGGTCGCGGCCTGTGCTTTAACAAGTACACGGGCAGCCGCGGCAAGGGCGGCTCCAACGACGCCGATGCCGAGTACGTTGCCCTCGTCCGCGACATCATGGACGAGGCCGGCGTGGACTTCCAGACCTGTGAGCTCGGTCGCGTCAACGCGGGCGGCGGCGGCACCATTGCCTACATCATGGCCAAGTATGGCATGAACGTCATCGATTCCGGTGTTGCCGTCCTGTCCATGCACGCCCTGTGGGAGGTCGCCAACAAGGCCGACATCTACGAGGCCTATCGCGGCTACAAGGCCTTCATCGAGCGAGCCTAACCAACCCTTCATCAGTTGCGGTGAAATACGGACTAAACTGGCCCATAAACAGCCAAAACAGACCGTATTCCACCGCAACTTCCTTTTTGGCAGAGGAGAGTCCATGCTGCAGGTCATCATTTCGCCCGCCAAGCAGATGCGCGCGGCCCTAGATGCTTTTGAAGTCCTGGGCATCCCACCCTTTGTGCGCGAGACGGCTCGCCTCCACCGCGCACTGCTAGATATCGAGCGGAATGAAGGCAGCGACGGCCTGCAGGCGCTGTGGAACGTGAGTGACAAACTGCTGGGACCTTGCCTCAACACCCTGCATGAGTTCGGGCCCATCCTGAAAAGCGGCGATCTCGACAATCCCGCACTCGCCCGTCACCTCTCCCCTGCCGTCATGTCCTATCACGGCATTCAATACCAGAGCATGGCACCCGAGGTGATGGATTCCACGCAGCTCGCATGGCTGCAAGACCATCTGTGGATCCTCTCCGGCCTCTACGGGTGCGTTCGTCCCTTTCATGCCGTCGAACCGTATCGGCTGGAGATGGGCGCGAAGCTTGTCGTCGACGGTGCCCGAGACCTCTACGCGTTTTGGAGCGACAAGCTCGCGCGGGCTATCGCCCCGGCAGGCTCAAACACCACGATCGTCAACCTCGCCAGCGTAGAGTATGCCAAAGCCGTTCTGCCCCACCTCGCAGGCGGCGCCACGGCCGTCACATGCCTCTTTGGCGAGGGTATCCGCAACGGGAAGCCCATCCAACGGTCGACCGCCAGCAAAAAGGCGCGCGGCTCCATGGTGCGGTGGATGGCAGAAAACAAGCTCGAGGATGCAAGCGAACTTACCGCATTCAACATCGGCTATCGGCACATCCCCGAGCTTTCAGACAAAAACACCCTGGTATTCATGAACGCGCAGGCACAATAGGCCCGCCGTTTCCAAACACCCCGTTACTCCGCCAAGCCATCGGCCTTTGTAATCTCGCTCGTCGAGCCATCTTGGTAGGTAATCTTAACGTGCTCTACGTCGGATACCGTAACGCCCGACGGAGGTTCCAGACGCCACTCCGTCAGAGCGATATCCATGGTCGTGGGCACATCGCCCTGATCTTTGAGCTTCACCATGAGTGTTTTGAGTGCCTCATCAAACGTCACGCGTTCGATTTCTTCACCCGGAATAGACCCGCCGCTCAACTGCAGCTGCACAAACTCGTCGCGCGGATACCAATAGTCGCCCGGCGCGGCAACGGTTTTGCCGCCCGTAACCTTCACCGTCATGATCGGCAGGGCATCGTCCGCCTCAAACGTCCAGGCAGCTCCCCCACGCTCGCCAAACATCCAGATACAACAGGCAATCACCATCACGACAAGAATCGCAAAACCAATTGCAACCAGTCCATGATGGGCACGGCCTTCCTCGGCCGACACGTCCCACTGTGTCTCTCGATATAGATGCTTGTCTTCCATGTTCGCCTCCCCACGGACATGCTCATCGCGTCAATCGTACCCATTCGAGCTATACTTGATCCCGCCACATAAACGGGGAGCTTGCAGGCCAAGACGGCAGGCTGAGACTGGGCGCGCCCGCCCTGACCCGCAAACCTGATATGGGTAATGCCAACGAAGGGAGCCGTGCCAATGAGCACACAGACCGAGCCCAAGCTCGTCACGCAAATCGACTTCGCCCGCGCCGGGCAGATCACGCCGCAGATGAAGGAAGTCGCCGAGCGCGAGCATCGCGACCCCGAGTACATCCGCGAGCGCGTGGCCGACGGCCGCATCGCCATTCCCGCCAACATCGTGCACATCAAAAAAGGCATGCGCGCCTTTGGCGTCGGAGAGGGCCTGTCCACCAAGGTCAACGTGAACCTGGGTATCTCGGGCGACAAGGCCGATGCCGCCGAGGAATGGAAGAAAGTCAAGATCGCCGAGGACTTTGGCGCCGACGCCATCATGGACCTCTCCAACTCGGGCAAGACGCGCCAGTTCCGCCAGCAGCTCATCGACGAGACGCCGCTCATGGTAGGCACCGTCCCCATGTACGACGCCATCGGCTACCTTGACAAGGATCTGCTGGAGATATCCGCAGAGGACTTCCTGAAAGTAGTCCGCGCACATGCGGAAGAGGGCGTGGACTTCATGACAATCCATGCCGGCATCAACCGCCGTGCGATCGAGGCGTTCCGCCGCGACCCGAGAAAGATGAACATAGTATCCCGCGGCGGCTCCCTGCTGTTCGCGTGGATGATGATGACCGGGAACGAGAACCCGTTCTACGAGCATTACGACGAGGTGCTGGATATTCTGCGCGAGTACGACGTCACTATCTCCCTTGGCGACGCGCTGCGCCCCGGCTGTATCGATGACGCCACCGACGCCGGACAGATCTCCGAACTCATCGAGCTTGGCGCACTGACCGAGCGCGCCTGGGCAAAGGACGTACAGGTAATGGTAGAGGGTCCCGGACACATGGCGATGAACGAGATCGAAGCCAACATGAAGCTTGAGAAGCGTATCTGCCACAACGCACCGTTCTATGTGCTGGGTCCGCTGGTAACTGATATATTCCCCGGATACGACCACATCACCTCCGCGATCGGCGGCGCTATTGCTGCTGCAAGCGGCGCGGACTTCCTGTGCTATGTGACTCCGGCGGAGCACCTCAGACTCCCCGACCTCAACGACGTCAAGGAGGGCATAATTGCCAGCAAGATCGCTGCCCATGCCGCAGATATCGCAAAGGGAATCCCGCATGCGCGCGACAAGGACAACGAAATGGCGGCAGCACGCCACAAACTTGACTGGGAGGAAAT
>USMA01000029.1 GCA_900555765.1 uncultured Collinsella sp. | reverse complement strand
ATGGCTTCGGGTCGAACGTGGGGTTCGGGCTCGGGGTTGAGCTAGCCGCCCAGTACGTGTGTACGCATGGCGCGCTAAGGAAGGCGGTGTGCTTGGTGCACGGAATCGGTCACATAGGTGACATCTTCAAGGTGTGGAAGATGCTCGATGAGCCTGAGCGTCGTCGAACCCGAGTCGATGTATACAAAGCTCTCGGGCTCCACAAGCGCCGCCGCACGGGCGCAGATACGCTCCTTGTCGTCGTTATGGCGGTCGCTGCGCTCATTAAGCGTTAGGTCGCGCGTCACGTGCGCGCGCTCAAGACTCGTCGCTCCACCGTGGACCTTGGCGATGCGGTGCGCTCGGTCGAGCGTCTGCAGGTCGCGCCGAAAGCTAGACGCCGTCACGCTCAGGGCTTCGGCAAGCTCCGGCACGGTAACCGAGCCGGCCTGCTGCACCATCGACACGATCGCGTTGAGCCTATCTTCCGCAAGCATCGCTTACTCCTCCTCGGGGTACACGACTCCCCAGTCGGCGCGAAGCTTGGTCATAAGCTCCATAACATCAGAAGCATAATCCAGCAGCTCGCGCTTGGAGTCGTCGCCGGCAACGGCCTTCTCAAGATCGGCCATCTCATAGCACAGGGCGTATGCCTCGGTGCCGGCGTGGACCTCCTCGCGGTGGCCGTCCGCAGTCCACACGATGGTCGCGTGATCGGCACGCGGATACTCGTTGACCTCGATATAGCACTTATCGAAGCTAATAATCGAGCGCTTGGGTTGCTTGGAGTGGAGCGTGAGGCTCACAACACCCAGCTGCTGCTCGGCATTACGGCAGACGATGCCGCCCGCAACGTCAACGCCGGTCTCGCAGGTGTTGCCCAGCGAAATGACCTCAGCGGGCTGGCTTGCCATAAAGAAGCGCATAACGGACAGGGCATAGACGCCAATATCGAGCATGGCACCGCCAGCAAGGTTGCGATTGTAGAAGCGGTTGGTCAGGTCGCCGTACTCCTTATAGCTACCAAAGTTGAGCTGAGCAAGATTCATGCGGCCAAACTCGCCGGCATCCATGCGGCGGCGCAGCTCCTGATACAAGGGCATGTGGAGCACCGTGGTGGCATCCATAAGGACCACGGTGTGCTCGGCGGCGATGACACGCGCCTCGTCAAGCTCAGCGGAATTGAGGGTAATGGCCTTCTCGCAGAGCACGTGCTTACCAGCTGCCAGAGCAGCTCGCAGGTAGGTGATATGCGTGTTGTGCGGGGTGGTGATATAGATCGCGTCGATGTTCGGATCGGCATAGAGGTCCTCGACCGTTTCATAGACCTTCTCGATGCCATACTGCTCAGCAAAAGCCTGAGCCTTGGACAGCGTACGGTTGGCGACGCCCGCAAGCTTGCGGCCGGCAAGAGCGAGAGACTGGGCCATCTGGTTGGCGATAACGCCGCACCCGATCACAGCCCAGCGAAGCTCGGGAGCCGTAAAAATATCGTTGGGGAACGGCTGATTCTGGACCGAGGCAAACGCCGCCTTAGCGGCTGCTTCGGCGTCGAGCGGAGCCTGTTTGGAATCTACCATTATGTGCCTCCTGTGTTATCGGAAGACCTTCATTTCTAACAACCCTATATTCGCACAATTGCGCGCGTATCTGCTCGTGTTTGCGTGTTTATTTGCTTATCGGTCATTATTTAGCCGTAGTTGGTAGATGTTTGCGCGGCTATGCGCATTATCGCGCAAGGCTATGCGCGTAAATGCGCATGCAACGATTCTTGTGAAACATAAAGAGGCGGAACACCATAGCCCTAAAAGACAGAGCCAGCTGTATTACTTCACCCCTCTGGGGGCACCTGACATCAAAGGACCGTCCCAAACTGCCGGCGCATAGGGACCGTACCCAGCTGTCGGCAACTGGGGATGTGCCCTAAGTGTCCCTTTCGTTGCAAGACCGTGCCCAACGGGCACTCATTTAAGTCTGTCCCCAATGACTGCCAATCAACGGCCACTCATTTAAGTCTGTCCCCAATGAGTGGGGATAGAAAAAAGCCCGGGTGCCGTGGGGCATCCGGGCCTTTGCTAGCAACTTGATGTTGCGGGCAGCTTAGAACTTGTGGCCGCACTTCTTGCAGACGCGCAGCTTGTTCTTGCCGTCCTTCTCGTGACCGACGCGGGTAACCTTACCGCACTCGGGGCAAACGAGATTGACGTTGGAGGCGTCGATGGGAGCCTCCTGCGAAACGATGCCGCCCTGCTGGTTGGCAGCGTTGGGCTTGACGGCCTTCTTGACGACCGAAACGCCCTCGACAACGACCTTGTTCTCGGCGGGGAGAGCACACAGGACAACGCCCTGCTTGCCGCGATCCTTACCAGAGAGAACCTGGACCTTATCGCCCTTCTTGATATACATATATCTCCCCTAACTACAGGGTCTCGGGAGCGAGCGAGACGATCTTCATGTACTTCTTGTCACGAAGCTCGCGAGCGACGGGCCCGAAGATACGGGTGCCGACGGGCGAACCATCGTTGTTGATGACAACGCAGGCGTTCTCATCAAAGCGAATGTAGGAGCCATCCTTGCGGCGGATCTCCTTAACGGTGCGAACGACGACGCAACGGACAACGTCCTTCTTCTTGACGTTGGCGCCAGGGGTAGCCTCCTGGACAGCACCGATGAACACATCGCCGATGCCTGCATAACGACGCTTGGAACCGCCAAGCACCTTGATGCAGCGAATCTTGCGAGCGCCGGAGTTGTCGGCGACGTTCAGCATGGTTTGCATCTGAATCATGGTAGATGTTCCTCCGAACTAAGAACCGAAGAGAGGTGCGCAGCCTTTATACGGCCCGTGGTATGCAAGCCAGGCATACGCACATCTTCGGAAACGTACAAGTCGTAAGAGCGACTGCTTATTTAGCGCGCTCGACGACCTCGATGAGGCGCCAACGCTTCATCTTGGACATAGGACGGGTCTCCATAACGCGGACAGTATCGCCCACGCCAGCCGTGCACTCCTCGTCGTGAGCGTGCAGCTTCTTGGAGCTGGTCATCATCTTGCCGTACTTGGGGTGACGCTTGCGCTCGGTGATGGTGACAACAATGGTCTTGGCACCGGAGACGGAGGTAACGACACCCGTACGGACCTTACGCGAGTTACGCGAATCAGTCATGTTCTCTCCTTAGGTCCTACTCGGCGACAGCGGACTTCTCCGCTGCGATCTCGCGGGCGCGCTGCTCCGTGAGGACGCGAGCGATGTCCTTCTTCACGGTGTTGACGCGAGCGGTGTTGTCCAGCTGGCTGGTGGCCATCTGGAAACGAAGGTTAAAGAGCTCGGCGCGCATTTCCTTCAGCTTCTCAACGAGCTGAGCGTCCGAGAGCTCACGAATCTCTGCGGGCTTCATTAGTTCTCCTCCTTGGCGGCGGCGGCGTCCTCAGCAGCCCACTTGGCCTCGAGAGCGGCCTCCTCAGCCATTTCCTTCTCGATGCGCTGCTCAGCGTTCTTGGCAACCACAATCTTGGTCTTGATGGGGAGCTTGTGCTGGGCAAGACGCAGAGCCTCGCGAGCGACCTCCTCGGGAACACCCTTGACCTCGAACATGATGCGGCCGGGCTTGACGACGGCCACCCACTCCTCGGGGTTACCCTTACCAGAACCCATGCGAGTCTCGGCAGGCTTCTTGGTGATGGGCTTATCGGGGAAGATCGTGATGTAGACACGACCGCCACGCTTCATGTAGCGGGTCATGGCAATACGAGCGGCCTCGATCTGACGGTTGGTGATCCAATGGGCCTCGAGAGCCTGGATACCAAACTCACCGAAATGCAGCTCGGTATTACCCTTGGCCTGGCCCTTCATGGAGCCACGCTGCACCTTGCGGTGAAGAATACGCTTAGGGGCAAGCACTACTGACCCCTCCTCTCGGAGTTACGACGACGAGGACGGGAAGAGCCCTCGAGTGCAGGGTTGGGAACAGGCTGGCCCGGGAGCTTCTCGCCCAGGTAGATCCAGACCTTCACGCCGCAAGCGCCCATGGTGGTGCTGGCGACAGCCGTGCCGTAGTCGATCTTGGCACGAAGGGTGTGCAGAGGCACGCGACCCTCGCGGTACCACTCACGACGGCCCATCTCGGCACCGCCGAGACGACCGGAGCACTGGATACGGATGCCCTTAGCGCCGGCCTTGCGGGCAGACTGGACAGCCTTGCGCATAGCGCGACGGAAGGCAACGCGGCCCTCGAGCTGCTCGGCGATAGACTGAGCAACGAGGTTGGCGTCGAGCTCGGGGCGCTTGATCTCGACAACGTCGACGGAGAGCTGGCCCTTGGAGACGCCAGCGACCTTCTCGAGCTCGGTGCGGAGGGTATCGATCTCGGCACCCTTCTTACCGATGACAACACCGGGGCGAGCGGTGAGGATGATGACCTTCACCTTGTCGCCAGCGCGCTCGATCTCGACGCGGGAGACAGCTGCGCGGGAAAGACGCTTCTCGAGGTACTTGCGGATCTCGAGATCGTTACCGAGGGTCTTAGCGTAATCCTTCTCTGCGAACCAGCGGGAGCGCCAGTTCTCGGTGATGCCAAGACGGAAGCCGGTGGGGTAGACTTTCTGACCCATACAGCTTTACGCCTCCTTTCGAGGAGCAACGACGACGGTGATGTGGGAAGTACGCTTCAGAATGCGAGAAGCGGAACCCTTGGCGCGGGGACGGATGCGCTTAAGCGTCGGACCCTCGTCAACATAGGCAGCGGCGACAACCAGGTTGTCGGCACGCAGACCGTTGTTGTTCTCGGCGTTCGCAACGGCGGAACGGAGAACCTTCTCGACATCCACGGCGACGGCGCGGTCGCAGAAGTGGAGGATGTCGAAGGCCTGAGCGACAGGCTTGCGGCGGATCAGATCGACCACCAGGCGGGCCTTGCTGGGGGAAACACGCACGTACTTAGCGACGGCGCGAACCTCGGTGGCCTCAGTTTCAATAGACTTAGTTGCCATTTACAGTTAACCCCCTATTTGGCCTTGTGGCCACGGAACGTACGAGTCGGCGCGAACTCGCCGAGCTTGTGACCAACCATGGACTCGGTAACATACACGGGCACATGCTTGCGGCCGTCGTGGACGGCGATGGTGTGACCAACCATCTCGGGGAAGATGGTGGACGCGCGGGACCAGGTCTTCACGACGTCCTTCTTGCCAGCCTCGTTCATCGCGGTGATACGCGAGAGAAGGCGAGTCTCCACGAACGGGCCCTTTTTGAGACTTCTGCTCATAAGTGCTTTCTCCTAAAACTCGGTATCCGAAATTACTTCTTACGGCGACGAATGATGTGCTGGTTCGAGACCTTCTTCTTCTTGCGCGTACGAAGGCCCTTCGTCGGCTTACCCCAGGGGGTAACGGAGGGACGACCAGAGGTGTGGTTCTTGCCCTCGCCACCGCCGTGCGGGTGGTCGACAGGGTTCATGACGGTACCGCGGACGGTCGGGCGCACGATCATGTGACGCTTACGGCCGGCCTTGCCGATGACGATGTTGGAGTGATCGGCGTTGCCGACCTCACCGACGGTGGCGCGGCAGGTAACGAGGATGCGGCGCATCTCGGAGGAAGGCATACGGACGATGGCGTACTTGCCCTCCTTACCCATCAGCTGGCAGGAGTTACCGGCGGAACGGGCGATAGCAGCGCCCTTGCCCGGCTGGAACTCAACGGCGTGGATGAGCGTACCGACGGGGATGTCGGCGAGGGGCAGAGCGTTGCCCGGCTTGATGTCGGCGTCAGAACCGGACATGATGGTCTGACCGACCTCGAGGCCCTTGGGGGCCAGAATGTAGCGCTTCTCACCGTCAGCGTAGTGCAGCAGAGCGATGCGAGCGGAACGGTTCGGATCGTACTCGATCGTGGCAACCTTGGCGGGCACGCCGTCCTTGTTGCGCTTGAAGTCGATCACGCGGTAACGACGCTTCACGCCGCCGCCCTGGTGGCGGGTGGTGATGCGGCCGTTGTTGTTACGACCGGCCTTCTTGGGCAGGGGCGCGAGAAGAGACTTCTCGGGCTTGGTGCAGGTGATCTCGGAGAAGTCGGAGATCGTCTGCCAACGCCTACCAGCGGAGGTCGGCTTAAGGTGCTTTACAGCCATTACAATCCCTTTCAATAGGAATCCGTTAGCCATCGCAGACAGGGATTCGAGGTTCTGCCTCGGGTGCGATGACACCGGACGTATACACGGTTCCGGGCGTGTCCATTTTATACGCCCAAAACCTTGAGCTCTCGCCTCCCCTATTTGGGAGGCATGAGCTCACTCAACAGCAGCGAGTCTTAGGCCTGGTTGCCAAAGACCTCGATGGTGTCGCCCTCGGCCAGCGTGACGATGGCCTTCTTCCAAGAACGGGTCTTGCCGGCGACATAGCGCACGCGCTTGGTCTTGGGCTTGACCGTCAGGGTGTTCACGCGAACGACCTTGACGCCGAAGATCTCCTCGACAGCGTCCTTGATCTGATACTTGTTAGCATCCTTGGCGACCTCGAACGTGTACTTGTTCTGCTCCATGCCGGAGAAGGAACGCTCGGACACGATCGGACGGATGATGATCTCGTGGGCGGTCATTTATGCAAGCACCTCCCCGAAGTGAGCGGCGATGTCGGCGGGCATCAGCACGGTGTTATTGTTGACGAGATCGTAGGTGTTGGCCTCGTCGGCAGTGATGATGAACGTCTTGGGAATGTTGCGGAACGACAGGTAGGCGTTGACATCCTCATCGCGAACGATGATGGTCAGACGCTTGCCCTCAAGGCCGAGAGCCTTGAGCATGGCAACGGCAGCCTTGGTGGAAGGCTTCTCGAAGCCGTAGTCGTCGACGAGCACGAGCTCGCCATCGGCCAGCTTGGCGGACAGCGCGGAGCGCATAGCCAGCTTGACCTCCTTGTTGTTCATACGCTTAGCGTAGGAACGGGGCTTGGGGGCGAAGACAACGCCACCGTGACGCCACTGGGCAGCACGGATGGAACCCTGGCGGGCACGGCCGGTGCCCTTCTGACGCCAAGGCTTCTTGCCGCCACCGGAAACCTCAGAGCGGCCCTTAGCGGACTGGGTGCCCTGACGCCAAGCGGCCATCTGGCACTTGACGATGTGGTGCATAACGTGGATGTTCGGCTCGATGCCGTACACCTCAGCGGCGAGCTCGGCCTCGGCGACCTTCTTGCCCTCGCTGTTCTTTACTTCAAACTTTGCCATTTAAGTGTTCTCCTTGGTATGACGCTGGGCTAAATGGGCTGGGCCCTTAGGCCATACGGATGGCGACGAGACCATTCTTGGCACCCGGGACAGCGCCCTTGACCAAGATGAGGTTCTGCTCGGCATCGATGCGGACAACGGAAAGGTTCTTGACGGTAACGCGCTCGTTACCCATGTGACCGGCCATCTTGACGCCCTTGAGGACGCGCGCAGGATAGGCGCACTGACCGATAGAACCGGGGTGACGCTGGAAGTGAGAACCATGCGTCATAGGACCGCGGCGCTGACCCCAGCGCTTGATGCGACCCTGGAAGCCCTTACCCTTGGAGGTACCGATGACGTCGACCTTCTCGACATCAGCGAAATCAGCGACGGTGACGACCTCGCCGACCTTGTGCTCCTCGCCGTTCTCGACGCGGACCTCACGAAGGAAGCGGACAGGTTCGACGCCGGCCTTAGCGAAGTGACCAGCCATGGGCTTGTTCACGTTCTTGGCCTTGATGTCGCCGAAACCGATCTGGACGGCGTCATAGCCGTCGGTTGCCTGAGTTTTAACCTGCGAGACAGCGCAGGGGCCAGCCTGGATGACCGTGACGGGAACGACGTTGTCGTCCTCGTCCCAAACCTGGGTCATGCCAATCTTGCGGCCGAGAATCATGCTGATCAAGATATGATCCCAACTCTCGCGTGGTCTTGGGACAATGCGTACACCACCGAGCGTACGCCCCTAGAGGACCACTACTTACACGACGTGCTCCCCAGCCTTGTATTTCGCCCGGACTACCTGACAACCCTATTAAGCAGGCATTTTGTCCAGCCAGAATACTCCCCTGGTTACACACAGCTGTTTAGTATACACGGCTGCGGGCGTATCCATCGAGATTCATATTTCACTCACATTGTTTACGCAGGTAAAGTGCGTGGAGTCTCCCGAGCTTGGCAGAGGGGCGGTGAAATATATTAAGTTTGCTGCTCTACAGTCCTGCGCAAGACGGAAAGCACATTAAGTGCTTTCCTTTGCGTGCGGAACTCGCGACAAACTTAATATATTTCGCCGCCCCTCTGCCAAGCTCGGGAGACGACACGTTGATGTCTGCTTAACTCTGCTCGCTCAGCTAATTACTTTGTTGGGGGTCCACTATTTGCTGGAGGGTGAACTTGCATTGGGACGGTTCGCCTTCTGCTTGTGGCTTTGCCTCATCGAAATTGAAGATCATGATGGCGCAGTTGGGGAGTTTTGCTGGGAGCTCGAAGCCCTCTGGGGCTGCAGCCTTGATGAGTTGGCGGCTGGCGCTGCCGTGGCTTACTGCTAGGAGGGTTTCGATGCCCTCGGAGCCTATGAGATTGGTGAGGGTGCCTACCATGCGTTCTCGCAGCGCGCGGCTTCCTTCTCCTCCGAATGGGATTAAGTCCTCGCCCGGATCCCAGACGTCGGTGGGCAGGGCGTCGTGGGGGCCTTCTTCGAAGGTTCCGTAGCAGCGCTCGATGATGCCTTTGCAGGGCTCGCCAGCAGCGTCCGGGCCGAGAAGCTCGCATGCGACGAGAATTGCCGTGTCCATGGCTCGGCCTAAGGGTGATGAGACCACTTTGTCGGGGACGGCGCCGTGGGCCTTGAGCCATGCGGCTGCCATTCCCGCTTGTTTGCGGCCCAGATCGGTCAACGGTGAATCGCAGCGACCCTGGACGAGCTTTTTGACGTTGAATTCCGTCTGACCATGACGAAGTAGATATAGACGCTTCATGCTCTCCCCTTCTGTATACCTAGCTTTACCGGCGCAGCCCTACTCGTGGGTATGGCCTACGTAGTCTTCGTCGATCGTGATTTTGGCGACCGACTTGGGGTATTCCGATTCGACCCGTTGTGCCAGCGCGTGCTTTACGTCTTCGGCACTCATCTGCAGATCCGAGGGTCGCACGCAGTCAAAGCTCACGTTGGTGTGCGTAGGACCCGGTACACAGCGCAGGTCATGAATCGAGAGGCGGCTATCGATCTGTAGGGCCATGGCGATAATGCGCAAACGCATGCTCGCCAGCTTGGGATCGGCGGTCACGATGGGGTCGTAATGGAGCGTGACAATCATGCCGTCTTCGTTCCTAAACGCCTGCTCAATATTGTCGAGCGTGTCATGACTTTCCAGCGGGCTGGCCTCGGCTGCCATCTCGGCGTGAGCGCTTGCAAACTTCCTGCCCGGGCCGTAGTCGTGAACCATCAGATCGTGAACGCCCAACACGCCGGGATAGCTCATGATCTTGTCTCGAATGTGCTTGACCAGCTTAGGATCGGGCGTCTGGCCCAAAAGCGGGCTCACCGTATCCTGGATGAGTTCAAAACCGCTCCAGCCAATATAGGCACCAAC
>USMA01000028.1 GCA_900555765.1 uncultured Collinsella sp. | reverse complement strand
TCATATCTATGACGGCGACAAGGGTGCAGCCGACGTTACCCCGCCCACGATCCTTGGTCATGAGTTTGCGGGCGTTGTCGAGGCCGTGGGCAGCGACGTCGCTGGCGTTAAACCGGGCGATCGCGTGTGCATCGACCCAAACCATCCCTGCGGCTGCTGCGAACCCTGCCGCGACGGAATCAACCACTACTGCGCGCATATGACCGGTTACGGCACCACCGTAAACGGCGGCTTTGCCGAGTACTGCTCCGTCGATATGCAGCAAGTCTACAAGTTGGGCGATCACACCAGCTTCGAGCAGGGCGCTATGACCGAGCCCGTCGCCTGCTGCCTGCACGGCATCGATATGTGCAACATCAAGCCCGGCAGCACAGTTGTCGTTATCGGCGGTGGCATGATCGGTCTGCTCATGATGCAGCTTGCTAAAAACGCCGGCGCCACCAAGGTTGTCTTGCTCGAGCCCGTCGAAGGCAAGCGCGAGGTTGCGCTCAAACTCGGCGCCGACCTGGCAATTGATTCCATCCACGAGGACGTCCCGGCCCGCCTGAAGCAGGAGGGCGTCGGCAACGTCGATGTCGTTATCGAGTGTGTTGGCAAGCCCGTCACCATCGAGCAGGCCATCCAGATCGCCGGTCACAAGGCTACGGTCATGATGTTCGGTCTCACCAAGCCCGATGAGACAATCACCGTCAAGCCCTTCGAGGTCTTCCAGAAGGAGCTTGTGCTTACCTCGTCCTACATTAACCCTTATACGCAGCGTCGTGCGCTCGAGCTCATCGACTCTGGCAGGCTCGACGTATCCTCGATGGTCGCCAAGGTGGCTTCCCTCGACGAACTCGGCGCCATCCTGTCAGACCCAGCTCTGCGTGCCATGGGTAAATATATAATCGACCCCAGCAAGTAAATCGATCGACACCTGCGCGAGCGTTCCTCATCCACCGCTCGCGCACCCTGCTCTAGGAGACCGTCATGGCGCGAGCCATCTTCCAAACTATTTATGACAACGTGAAGCAGTCGATTGACGACGGCACATACGCCTATCAGAGTTATCTGCCTTCGGAGACTGAGCTCACGCAGCTGTTTGACTGTTCGCGCATGACGGTCCGTCGCGCCATCTCGATGCTTGCGGCAGATGGTTACGTGCTCCCCCAGCAAGGCAAAGGCATGCGCGTCATTCGCAACATCAGTGACGAGAAGAGTCGTGGCGGCGGCGGACTCGAGACCATTAAGGAAATCGCGACCAGCCGAGGCTTTGAGCTCAAGACTGTCACCACCGTCAAAGAGCGCCTCGTCTGTAGCAAGGCACTCTCCAGGATTACCGGGTTTCCCGAAGGCTGCGAGCTTACGCGCGCCAAACGCATCCGTTATGCAGACGGACATGCCGTGTGCTCCGACGACTCCTATTACCTAAGCTCACAGGTACCGGGACTGACACCCGAGATTGTCAACGACTCGATCTATCGCTACCTCGAAGAAGACCTTGGCATTAAGATTGCCACGGGAAAACGCGACGTGACGATCGAGCATCCCACGCCCGAGGATGCGCGCGTGCTCGATCTCGACGACTTTAACGCACTTGGCGTTGTACGCGGACAGACCTACAACGCCGACGGTATCCTTATGGAATACACCGAGACCAAACAGGTCCCCGGGTTCTTTTTGCTCCATGAAACCGTGACGCGCAACGGTACCGGTCGAACCGGCCACCAAAGCAGCATGAACTAACCATCTATTAGTTGCGGTGGAATAGTTCCTAGAATGGCCAGCTTAAGGGCAAAACAGGAACTATTCCACCGCAACTTTTTTGGCCGGTGGGGCAGTACCTGTCCCACCGGCCATCATTTACGCTCTTTTAACTAGTCCGCGAGCTTTTCCACCTGGTCGAGCATCTTGTCCAGCTTGGCCTTTGCCTCGGCTTTGACCTTCTCAGCTTCTTCGTGAGCCTTCGCCTTCTGGGCGGCCTTTTCCTCGGCTTCAGGATCGACGACGACCAGATTGGACGCGTCGTGCTCAACAAGCTTGAGCGCATGCTCGGGACACACCTTGACACAGGCACCGCAGCCCAAGCAATACGTGGACTCCAACGCAAAGCGGCCGCTTCCCACCAGATCGCAGGCAAACGTGGGGCACACGTTGACGCACTCGCCGCACGACGTGCACTTGTCAAAATCGCACTCCGGCGTGTTCACCTGCATATTCTGGGCAAGCTCGGGGTGGTTTTGCAATGTCGAGAGCACCAGCTGCCGCCCATGGGTGAGCGAACGGCGACGCTTGGTCGTCGTGGTGCCGCACATGGTGTTGAGCGTGCGCTCCAGCTGGGTAATCTGATGGCGATGGGCCTTGAGCTTTTGCGTCACCGAGGCCAGCGCCGCCGTCGCCGGATTGAGCTTGGTCACCGTCAGGCCCGTGGTGCGGGCGATCTTTTCCATGTACTCCTTGCGCTCGTACTCGCGGCGCTTATGGCACTTGAGGCTCTTGGGGTCGACCTCCAGGCCCATACCCGTGCCGGACCACTCCTCGGCCTTCGCAATCGCCTCGCCCAGAATATCCTCACCGCCGGTGTTGCGGCATTTATCGCACACGCCCAACGGCAGGTACACACTCACGTTGGGATAGTCGGCCAGTACCGAAAACCAAGTCTCTGCCGTAATATCGCCCACGCAGGCGACGACGACCTCGTTCTCGCGCGGCATGCGCTTAAGGGCACGCGTGCAGGTAACGTAGGCGGTCTCGTGGCTCGTGGCCGCCGAGACAATGTCGTCATACAGGTTTTTAGGCGCCAGGCGCGGCGAAATAATCGCCTCGGTCGGACAGGCAGCGGCGCACAGGCCGCACTTGCGACAGGAGTCGAGGATCTCGATGGCGGCTTCCTCGACCTCGATAGCGTTGACCGGGCACACGTCCATGCACGCGGTGCAGCCGCTCTTTTCGTTTTTGCAGGTCAGGCACGGAATGGTGTTGCCACGCGGACGCTCCTTGTAGTCGGCAGGATTCCACTGCGGCGCCGACGGATCGAGTGCATCGGTCACACCGCCAAGCGGGTTTTTAAGAAAGTCGAAACCCTTGCTAATCTCGATAATGTCATCAAACAGATCGTGTTCCTGCGCCATGCGCGGCCCCTCCCTGAGCAGTGCAAACAAGCAAGAGATAATGATACGCTATCGGCCCACGCCTCGGGCAAATTACACGCGGAGCATCTTTGCGGCAAATAGCCCATTGCCTATCGCCGCCTCGACTGCACAAGGTCAATCAAGTGCCAAATTATGCCTCGCGCATGAGCTCGACGAGCTTCTGCCTGGTCACCTTGACCCGCTCGTTGGCCATATTACGCTCGTTTCTAAAGACCGCATTTGCAACACCCCGCAGGTCGCCATCGGAAATCGCGCTGCACGGACCGTCATAAATCTTAAAGAACGGTTCGCTGAGATCTTCGCCCGGAAATCCATCGACGATCTGCTTGCGCAGTCGATCCTCGGTGCCTTGGTCAAACAGGACATAGGCGGAGCACCCCAGCCATGACAGATATCTGCCCTGACGCGAAAGTTCGCCCGGCCCCTGAACATACCGGCCCGGACCGCCATAAACCATGGGAAGCGCCATACGAGAATCCGCCCTTCATCAAACAACGGTTGGCGCAAAGTAACCTGCCCCCTGCACCAACTTGTGCATTGGAGACAGGCCACTTTGCACCATAGCAAAAAGGGGCAAAGCCATCTGCCGGCTTTGCCCCTTCCTTACCTTAGTTTACTCATCCATGAGGTAATAATGACCCAGTGCGTCGGCACCCAGGATGGCGTTGGCGACCATCTCAGGCGTCACCTCAAACGGCATGTTGCACATGGTGTCCTCGGGTGCGCACGCGGCCTCGGCAACAATCATGGCCTTCTCGCGCGTAACCTCGGCAACGCCTAGCTCCTTGAGCGTAACGGGCAGACCCAGCTCAATGCAGCAGCCCAAGACTTCCTCGAGCTTCTCGGTCGGGGCATCCTCGAGTACCAGCTGGACGATGGTGCCGAAGGCGACCTTCTCGCCGTGATACATGCTGTGGCACTCGGGCAGCATCGTCAGACCATTGTGGATGGCATGAGCAGCAGCAAGGCCCGAGCTCTCAAAGCCAATGCCGGAGAGCAGCGTATTGGCCTCGATGATGTGCTCCACGGCAGGCGTCAGCGCGCCCTTCTCCAGCGCGACCTTGGCCTTGACGCCATCGGCCATAAGCGTCTCGTAGCAGAGCTTGGCGAGCGCCAGGCCGGCCATGCCGCCCTTGCCGCCAGCGCAGGTGCCGCCGTCGGCATCGTGCGTTGCCTGGGCCTCGAAATAGGTTGCAAGCGCATCGCCCATACCGGAAACCGTCAGGCGCACCGGGCTTGCCGCGATAACCGTCGTATCCATAAGGACGATATTGGGGTTTGCCTTAAGGAAGAGGTACTTGTCGAACTGGCCGTCATCGGTATAGAGCACCGAAAGCGCCGAACACGGTGCATCGGTCGAAGCAATGGTGGGGCAAATGATAACCGGGGACTCCAGGTAATAGGCGACGGCCTTCGCGGTGTCGAGGATCTTGCCGCCACCGACGCCGACGATGATGTCGCAACCGTTGTCGCGAGCGAGCGCAACCAGGCGATCGACCTCGCCCTTGGAGCACTCGCCGTTAAAGTCCTCAAACAGCAGCTCGGCCTTGGCCTCGGCAAAACCGCCCTCGATCTTGGCACCGACGCGCTTCTTGCCCGAAGGCGTCACGATGACGAGGGCCTTAGCGCCGAGCGGCTCGACATAGGAGCCGAGCTTGGCGAGCTCGTCCGGACCCTGGATGTACTTGCTGGGGCTATTGAAAATTGCAGCCATAACTATCCCATTCTCTAAAAAAGAAAGGGGCTCCGTACAGATACGTGCGGAGCCCCTCGTTACGATAACAAGAGTCGATTAGAAATCGATGTCGGTGTCGTAGTAGCAGGCCTTGAGAATCTTCTCGAAGTCGGCAGCCTTGGTCTCACGCGGGTGCTCGGGCGTGCAGGCGTCCTGCTCGGCGTTCGCGGCGATCTCGGGCAGCTTGGCGAGGAACTCCTCCTCGGAAACCATCTGCGGGTTCTCGGCGTCGACCTTCACGCCACCATTCGCGTAATCCTTGATGGACTGCGGAATGTTGAGCTGGTCGTTGAGGTCGCGGATCTTCTGGACGAGCGCAGCGATGAGCTCCTCGTTGGTCTCGCCGGGAAGGTGCAGGATCTCCTTGGCCACGTAAGCGTAACGCTCGGCAGCACGGGGATCCTTGGAGTTCCACTGGATGACCTTGCCCAGGTACATGGCGTTAGCGGCACCGTGGATGATGTGGCCGTTCTCGAAGGCAGCACCGGTCTTGTGAGCCATGGAGTGAACGATGCCGAGCAGGCCCGAGGAGAAGGCGATACCGGCGATGCACTGAGCCTCGTGCATGTGCTGACGGGCCTCATGGTCGCCAGCATAGGACTTGGGCAGCCACTCGACGATCTCGCGGATGCCGTGCAGAGCGTTGGCGTCGGTGAACATAGAGGCGCAGGTGGAAACGTAGGCCTCCATGCAGTGGGTCAGAGCATCCATGCCGGTGTGAGCGCACAGCTTGGCGGGCATGGTGTAGGTGAGCTCGGGGTCGACGATGGCGACATCAGGGGTGATGTTGAAGTCGGCCAGCGGGTACTTGATGCCCTTTTCGTAATCCGTGATGACGGAGAATGCGGTGACCTCGGTAGCAGTGCCGGAGGTAGAGGAAATGGCGCAGAAGTGAGCCTTCTGACGCAGCTCGGGGAAGCTGAACGGCTGGATAATGTTGTCGAAGGACTCCTCGGGATACTCGTAGAAGACCCACATGGCCTTAGCGGCATCGATGGGCGAACCGCCGCCGATAGCAACAATCCAGTCGGGCTCGAAGTCGCGCATAGCGGCTGCGCCCTTCATGACGGTCTCGATGGAGGGATCGGACTCGACGCCCTCGAACAGCTTGACCTCCATGCCGGCCTCTTTGAGGTCGGCCTCAACGTCCTGCAGGAACCCGCCGCGGCGCATAGAGCTGCCGCCAGAAACGATGATGGCCTTCTTACCCTTGAGGTTCTTCACCTCGTGGCGAGCGCCCTCACCAAAGTACAGATCGCGAGGATTGGTAAAACGTCCCATTCTGAGCCTCCTAAACAAGCTCCTCTTAGACTTGCGTATATAACGGAGCACCCAATTGGCTCCGTTAGGACCGGTTTGCGCGTTGCCGGCGATGACAATGCGCGATGTCTAAACGTCTCAACGCTCAGACAAACACTATTTTACCGTTCTGGTTGGTCAGTTATTCACCTAAAGCCGCCAATGATGAAACGTTTTTTCTATCCCTGAAGACCCTTGTGCGGCATCCATACTCCCAAGCTGGGCAAACGTTTTATCAAGGTTGACTACATATCCCGGGCAGGACCGTGCCCCTCCAAAATATGCACCGTTCGCCGCCAAAAATCGACCGTTTGCGGCACCGTGATACCACTCGGTCGTCCAAGGTGCCGACATTTGTGCGACATCCGTCTTCGTGGTGCAAAGGTGCAAGTCCAAGTGCGGCACCCCCGGTGTGCCACATGCGGGTAAACTAGAACCTTATATAGAAACATTTGAACCCTAACCGCAGCAAAGGAGGCCCCATGGCATTCGATCCCATTCAAGAGGATTGCCATCGCCTCGTTCTTGAGGCCTTGCGCCGCGACAATATCCCGCTCACCGACGGTGCCGCCGTAGAGCGTCTGATGGAACAATTCACCCGCAACCCCGCACCGCTCATCGTGCACGACCGCGACCGCGCCGGGCACCTCATTGCCAAGGTGGTCGAGGCTGTCGACTACCGCATTCCCTTTATCCCTGACGATACCCAGGCAGAGCAAGAAGAGGCAGCTGCCGAGAACATGCTCCGCGAGGCAGCCGCGCTCGACCCGACCAACTGGGACGCTCAGCGCATGCTGACCGCCCTCACCGCCGGCTCCAACGAGGAATACGTGCAGTATCTGGTGTCCAAGTGCGACGAGGTCGAGCACGACCTAGCGCTCAAAATCGCCTCGGCCCAGGACCCCTACGAGCGCGAGGCCGCAGGCGACCTTACGCGCCGTCCCTATCTGCGCTGGCTTGCCGCCTTGGCATCGCGCGCGCTCATTAGCGGACGCTACCGCATGTCGCTCGAAGCCGCGAATCGCAGCTTGGACTTTGCCCCCAACGATCCCGCCGGCGTCCGCCACACCGCGATGCTCGCCATGGCAAAGCTCGAATACCCCGCCGAGGAGCTCAAGCGCTTTCGCTCCGCTCACTCCGTGCCGTACCTCGCGAATACCCCGCTGCGCCGCCGCCCCAAAGATGCGGAGCGCGACTTGGACCCGTGGACGCTCATCGCACTGATGAGCGCAGCCTGGCGCGAGCTGGACTACGAGGGCGCCGAGCACTACTTGCGCATCCTTGCGCGCTCGTGTCCGCACGCAGCCGAGGCACTCTACTTCCAAACCGAGTTTCCCGATGGCGTCTATGCCCGCGTCAACGTGGGCGTGGGCTCGACCGACGAGCTTGTCCTTGCGCTGTCCGAGGCGACGCCGGTACTGCAGGAGGGCCTGGGCGCCCCCGACAACGCCAGCTTCGCCGCCTGGGTCGCTACCAACGATATCGTGCGTTCCCAGATCGACGAGCGCATCCTGCGGGCGACCGAGCAGGGCCTGCCGTTTAAGGGAGGAGACCTCTAATGGATCCGAGCGTCTACATCCCCGCTTACCTGGAGCGCGCCTACCTTGCGTCGCACCCCGAACTCACCGATGCAGCACGCAAGCTTGTCCATAACGACGTGAGCGTCAACCCTCATAAGTATGCGCAGACCGAGCATGCCCAGGCACTGCTGTCCTATGCCGGTGTTCATCGCCACCTGCTCGACGAGCTCCATCGCATCGAGGACATGGGCAGCGACGAGGAGTTCGAGCAGACGCGCAACCGCCTGTTCGACGACATGCGCGATGAGCTGCTCAAGATCGTCCGCATCGATGCGCATGTCCTCGACGCGCAGCTGCTCGCCATCATTTTGGCGGACACGCCCGTCGACGCCTGCCTGGGCGACCTGATGAAGCTCGAGGCGACCACGGCCGATTACCTGCAGCAAAGCGTGCCCGGGTTCGACATGGAAGCCCCGCACTACTGGGCCAATAATGTTTTGGCCGATGGTGTCACCGCAGCAGACCTTACCGTGAGCGAGCCGGCTCTTATCGGGTGGCTTCATACGCTCGAGGCCATCTCGCAGCTGTGCATGGCGAGCGCCCGCTACCGTGCTGCCGCCAACTACGCCCGCCGCGTCCTTAAGGCGGAAGGCTACCCCACCCGAGCCGCAGACACCGTGTTGCTCGCCCTCGCTCGTCTGGAAGACCAGGACGGCTTTTTTGCCCTGGCCCACCAGCTCGAGGAAGAGATCGGGGCTGACGCGCTCGAGAACTCTCCTTGGTATCTGCTCGCCCGCACCATCCTCTTGTTCAAAACGAACAAGATGCGTCCGGCGGTACGTGCGCTGCGCGAGTTCGCTAACCGCTGCGAGGGCGGTGCGTTCTTCTTGCTGAATCCCATGTACCAGACACCGTACCTTCCCTGCCGACCCGAGCCACGCGATCCCTGGGACCTTTCGCACCAGGCCGTTTGGGAAGCGGACGGCATTATCTCGGACACACCCGACTTTGCCCCCTGGGCCAATGCCTGTGAAGACGTGTCACAGCTTGCCCAGGAATTTGCGCGCCGTTACGGCTTTTAACGGCGCAAACGCCACGACCATGTCATTCACGTTAGGAACGGCTTCATGAATCTCCGCTCATCTCTTGCCTGCACCTCGAGCGATATTGCCCGCTGGGGGCTGCGCTCCGTCCTTAAGCGCCAGGGCGGCGTACTCCCCGGCCGCATCGCCATGAAGATCGACCCCGAGCTGCTAAGCGACCTCGCAGGCCTTGTCGACCGCAGCGTGGTAATCACCGGCACCAACGGCAAGACCACCACCTCCAACCTTATCGCCGACGCCGTTGCCGCCAGCGGCGCCACCGTGGTATGCAACCGCGCCGGCAACAACATGGAGCCGGGCGTGGTGGGTGCACTGCTCGAAGCGCGCAGCGGCCTCAAGCGAGCCGGCGGCGGCAAGCGCGTGGGCGTTTTTGAATGCGATGAGCTCTACACCGTGCGCGTCCTGCCCAAGCTCAAGCCGACGTACTTCGTGCTGCTCATCCTGTTCCGCGACCAGCTGGATCGCTATGGCGAGATCGATCACACCCAGGAGGTCATCGCCCATGCGTTGGAGCTCTCGCCGACAACGACGCTCATCTACAACGCCGACGATCCGCTCTGAGCCTCGATTGCCGCGCGCGATCCCAATGCGAGAATAGCCTTTGGCATCGACGGCGCCACCGACACCGAGTCTGACCGCATTAGCGACTCGCGCTTTTGCTCGCAGTGCAACGCCCCGTTGGAGTACGACTATGTGCAGTATGGTCAACTCGGCGCCTACCATTGCCCCTCGTGCGGTTGGGCACGCCCCGCACTGGTCCGCCGCGTAACGAATGTGGAGCTCAGTCGCGATGGCTATGGTTTTGACCTGGTCTTTGGATCTGCGCCCGACGCGCCAGCCTCACACATCGCCACACGCTACAACGGCCTGTACATGGTCTACAACGTTGCCGCCGCCTTCTTTGCCGCACGCGAGTTGGGCGTGGACACGGCGTTTCTACAGCCTACGCTCGATGCCTATGTGCCCGCCGGTGGTCGTATGGGGCGCTGGGATATCGCCGGCCGCACCGTCGAGGCCACCCTGGCTAAGAATCCCGTAGGCTTCGATCGAC
>USMA01000027.1 GCA_900555765.1 uncultured Collinsella sp. | reverse complement strand
TGAGCCATCTCGTGCGCGTCGCTTTTTTGTATTGACCCGTTATCCGGCATTTGGATACCTCCTCATTCCGGCCTGTATTGCGGATGGAAGTATACCCACCGAGCAAAAATCGAACGGGAGGACAACGGTGCGCACCAAGACTGTCCCCAATGACTATCTCGGGATGAGTTGCGGTGGAATAGGGATTGTTTTGTGCCCGCCGGCCCCTATTCAATCCCTATTTCACCGCAACTTGGAGGAGGACAGAAAAAGCCCTGCTGCGGATAGCGGCAGGGCTTATGGAAGGGGACTTGGTTGTGAGGGCTCGTTAGGCGAGCTTGGCCTCGAGCTCGGCGATGCGCTTGTAGGCATCGATGGTAAAGCGGGCCTGCTTCTCCAGGATCATAGTGGTCATGAGAGTGTCCTGAGCATGGGCCATGATGAAGGTCATCTCCATCTCGCCACCGCCGGCCTCCTGCGAAAGCAGCTTGGTCTGCGTGTCGTGGGCACCGATGAGCGCATCGCTGGCATCCTTGTGCAGCTGCTCGGCCTTCTCAAAGTCACCCTCGCGAGCAGCATCGAGCGCTGCAAGCAAATCGGTCTGGGCGTCACCAGCGTATGCGACAATCTCGAATCCAACCATCGAGATTTCTTCTTTGGTTGCCATATTGCGTTCCTTTCACATATGAACCAATGGAGAGCATCGCGTCCGGGCATACGCGCTGCGTTGTGTATGACAGAAACAATAACATTCAAACAAAAAAGAACAGCGCAAAACGTGATTTCGAGCTATGAACGGTCGCTTTTCGCCCGTGAACGGTTTTTGAACCAATCTGAACAATATCGAACACAATTAGCGGCAACCCAAACAGACCTGCGCCCTAGCGTACATCGCGCACCGTATCGCCCTCGACGAGCACGCCCGGAAACAGCATGTGCTCCACACCGGGTGCAACGCCCTCGGCGCCAGCAATCTTGTCGACCGCCCACATGCCGACGCGCTTGTTGTCAAAGCGCACCGTGGTCAGGCGACAATCGGGCACGATGTCGCCCAGGCTGTCATCAACACCCACCACGCTCACATCCTCGGGCACGTGCTTTCCGCGCGACTCGAGCCCGCGAATGCAGCCATATGCCATGGCGTCGTTGGAAGCATAAATGGCCGTACAGGTCGGATCATCCGCCAGGGCCTGACCTGCGGCATATCCGCTCTGCGCCGTCCAATCGCCACGGATAAGTCGCGGTGGCTCAATGCCATGCGCACGCAATGTCTCGCGCCAGCCTTCCTCGCGCCGCATGCCCGAAAGCGAGCGCTCGGGACACGAGATAAAGTGCACGGTCTTGTGCCCCCGCTCCAGCAAGTACTCGACCACCTGGCGCGAGCAATCGAACTGGTCGTTATCGACCGTTGAACAGAGCGGGTGCTCCAACATCGTAACGAGCACCGTCTGCATGCCAGGCAGCGGCTCAAAAGTGCCAAAGTCTGCCGGCATGCGATTCATGATCACAACCATACCGTCCACTGGCAGTGCGCTCATGCGCGACGATGCACTCTCGAGGGTATACGGATGCCCGTCTACTTTAGTGAGGGTGATGGCATAGCCGTGCTTATCGGCCGCGGCGGCAAAGCCCTCCATACGGTCGAGATTGCCGGTGCCGGTAATGTTGAACATGGCGACGCCGACGGTCTTAAACTTACCGCGGCGCAGCGATCGACCGGCAAAATTGGGGCGATACCCCAGCTCGCGCATGGCGGCACGCACGCGTTCCTTGGTCTCGGGGCGCACGCTGGGCGAATCGTGCACGGTGCGCGAGACCGTCTGCTCCGAGACGCCCGCGAGGCGCGCTACGTCTTTGACGGATACCGATTTTTTAACAGCGGCCATAGGTCGATCTTTCTATGTCAACGATGCCATTGGTGGCACCTTGCGCAGTCATTTTTAACGCCTTCAAGTATATCCAACGCCTCCCCCACCATACGCTCACCACCCAAAACCTACCGTTCACCGACATTTTTGCTTCCCCGAACGGCTTTTGTCGCCCAAATGTTAACGTTGCCATTGTGCAAACACAGAGCCACCGGGCGGCTCAAACGTTTACGCGTAAGGAATCGACGGTTCGCAGGCACAGGAACCACCGGTTCACTTCTTTTTTTGTGTCACAAAATGGCAACGTCAACATTTTGGCAACCGAAAGCCAAAAGCTACCATCGTTGCTAACCCACCGACTCTTAGGAGCATTGCATGGAGCAACTCATCGCCATCATCGAAAAGGGCCAGCCCTTTTTCAACGCGATCGCCCGCAACAAGTACCTCAAGGCGATCCGCGACGGCTTTATCTCCGTCATCCCCATCATCATCTTCTCGTCCATCTTCTGCCTGGTAGCCTCGGTCCCCAACATCTGGGGTTTCTACTGGCCCGATGACATCAACAACGCCCTGTGGAAGTGCTACAACTACTCCATGGGCATCCTGGCCATCGCCTGCGCCGCCACCACGGCCAAGCACTTCGCCGACGCTCAGAACCGCGATCTGCCCAAGAACAACCAGATCAACTTCATCTCGTGCATGTGCGCGGCCATCATCGGCTTCTTGCTCCTTTCGAGCGATACCATCGCCACGGACGCTGTCAGCGGCTTCAACACCACCTACCTTGGTTCCAAGGGCCTGCTGACCGCTTTCATCGCTGCGTTTGTGACCGGCATCATCTACAAGTTCTTCATTAAGCGCAACATCACCGTCAAGATGCCCGAGCAGGTTCCGCCCAACATCTCGCAGACCTTCAAGGACATCATCCCCTTCTCCGTCTGCATCACCGTCTTTTGGGTTTTTGACATCGTCTTCCGCGCTGCTTTTGGCTTCTGCTTTGCCCAAGGCGTCATCCAGGTGTTCCAGCCCCTGTTCACCGCTGCTGATGGCTACATCGGCCTCGCTGTGATCTACGGCGCCATGAGCCTGTTCTGGTTCGTGGGCGTCCACGGCCCCTCGATCGTCGAGCCCGCCATCGCCGCCGCTCTCGTTGCCAACATGACCGACAACCTGGCTGCGTTCCAGGCCGGCCAGCACGCTTCCGCTGTCCTGACCCAGGGTGCCCAGTACTTCGTCGTCTGCATGGGCGGCACCGGCGCCACGCTCGTCCTGGTCTTTATGTTCTGCTTCCTGGCCAAGTCTCAGGAGATGCGCGCCGTCGGTAAGGCAGCTATCGTCCCCGTGTGCTTTGCCGTCAACGAGCCGCTGCTGTTCGCCGCGCCCATCGTGCTCAACCCCGTCTTCTTTGTCCCGTTTGTCTTTGCCCCGATCGCCAACATCTGGTTCCTCAAGATCTTTTTCGACTTCGTGGGCATGAACGGCTTTTTGTACACCCTGCCTTGGACCGTCCCCGGCCCCATCGGCACCATCATGGGCCTGGGCTTCCAGCCGCTCGCCTTTGTGATGCTCGCCCTTATCCTGGTCGTCGACTTCGTTCTGTACTATCCGTTCTTCCGTGCCTATGACGCCCAGAAGTGCGCCGAGGAGGCCGAGATCTCCCAGGAGGAGCTCGCCGCCAAGAACGCCGAGAAGGCCGCCAAGCTCAACGCTGCCTTCCAGGGCAAGGCTGACGCCAAGAGCGTTGCTGCCGGCGCTGCCGCCGAGGCCGTGAAGGCTGACGCCCCCGCCGCTTCTGCAGCACCCGCTGCCGGGGCAACGACCGCCAGCGACCTCAACGGCAAGCGCGTGCTCGTGCTCTGCCAGGGTGGCGGTACCTCGGGCCTGCTCGCTAACGCGCTGGCCAAGGCCGCCAAGGAGCGCGGCATCAATCTTGAGACCGCTGCCGAGGCCTATGGCAACCACGTCGACATGCTCCCCGACTTTGATCTGGTCGTCCTGGCCCCGCAGGCCGCGAGCTACCTGGCCGACCTGCAGAAAGACTGCGAGCGCGTGGGCAACAAGTGCGTCGCCTGCCGCGGTAAGCAGTACATCGAGCTCTCCCAGAACGGCGACAAGTCTCTCGCCTTCGTGAGCGAGCAGCTGTCGAAGTAAGTAATGCTCAGGGCCAGTCGACCATCAGCAGCCGGCCGGCCCTTCGATTTAGACGATTGGATCATCATGTCCGTTAACCCTGCTAGCGTCACCAACCCGCCTGCGCAGTTTCCCGAGGACTTTGTCTTTGGCGGCGCCACCGCTGCCTACCAGGTAGAGGGCGAGACCCGTCCCCACGGTAAGGGCAAGGATGCCAGGGACGACTTCCTGGAGGCCCAGGGGCGCTTCTCCCCCGATCCCGCTTCCGACTTCTACAACCAGTACCCCGTCGATTTGGAGCTGTGCGAGGAGTTCGGCATCAACGGCATTCGCCTCTCCATCGCCTGGAGCCGCATCTTTCCCAACGGTACCGGCGAAATCAACCCCGAGGGTGTCCAGTTCTATCACGATCTCTTCGCCGAGTGCCATAAGCACCACGTTGAGCCGTTCGTCACGCTGCATCACTTTGACACGCCGCTGCCCCTCTTTGAGAAGGGCGATTTCCTCAACCGCGAGACCATCGACGCCTTTGTGGACTTTGCCACCTTCTGCTTTAAGGAGTACGCCGACCAGGTGACCTACTGGTTCACCTTTAACGAGATCTGGGCCGACGCCTCCAACACCTACATCGAGGGCACCTTCCCCGGTGGCGTCAAGGCGCATCTGGCCGAGGCCTTCCAGTGCGAGCACAACATGATGCTCGCCCACGCCAAGGCCGTGCTGGCCTTCCACAACGGCGGCTTTAAGGGCAAGATCGGCGTCATTCAGTCGCTGGAGTTTAAGTATCCGCTCAACGAGAACGACCCCGCCGACATCAAAGCCGCCAACACCGCGCACGTGCTGCAAAACCAGTTCTTGCTCGACGCCACCTTCCGCGGCGACTATGCGCCCGACACCCTCGAGTGCGCCAACCGCCTGGCTGCCGTCTCGGGCGGCACCATCGAGATCCTAGACGAGGATCTGGAAATCATGCGCGAGGCCGCGCTCTACAACGACTACCTGGGCGTTAACAACTACCAGAGCCGCTTCTTTAAGGCTTACGACGGCGAGAACGACCTGCACCACAACGGTACGGGCGAGAAGGGCACTGGCCGCTGGCGCGTTAAGGGTATTGGCGAGCATGTGAACAAGCCTGGCATCCCCACCACCGACTGGGACTGGATCATCTATCCCGAGGGCCTGTTCGATCTGCTCGTCTACATTAAGCAGCGCTACCCCAACTACAAGCAGATTTTCATCACCGAGAACGGCATGGGCTACAAGGACCCCTACAAGGACGGTTTTGTGGACGACCAGCCGCGCATCGACTACATCGAGCAGCACCTGCGTTGGCTGCTCAAGGCCATGGAGGTGGGCGTCAACGTGGGCGGCTACTTCCTGTGGAGCCTGCAGGATCAGTTCTCCTGGACCAATGGCTACAACAAGCGTTACGGCTTCTTTTACGTTGACTTTGAAACCCAGAAGCGCACGCCCAAGGCAAGCGCCTACTGGTACAAGCACGTGGCGCAGACCCGTCGTCTGGACTAGTGGCTGGCGGGGTTGCCCGCTCACACAACCTGTCCCCATTTCTCAGCCGGGGGCGGCACGTCACACGGCGCGCCGCCCCCGGTCTTTTTGTTTTTGGGCTGGTCGGGAGCCGTTTGTCTCGATCTGTAACATCTAGCCGAGTTTTTTGGTCCTAGCTGTTACAGATTGAGACGAACAGGATTGCTCTTTCCGAAGAATCTAAATCTGTAACACGTAGCCCGCTTTTGACCGTCTACCTGTTACAAATCGAGACAAACGGAGTAGGACCTAACCCCGTATGTCCCTAACAGTCGAGCGTTCGACCAGCGTACTCGGCACATGAATCGCCTCGATAGACGAGCTCTCTCCAATCGCCGCCTCAAACGCAAGCTTACCGACACCGCGCAAATCAAATCGCAGCGTCGTCAGTCGATTGTGAGGAACAAGTCCCTCGAGTGCGTCGTCGATACCAACCACGCTCACGTCGTCGGGCACGGACAGGCCCGCGTTCTCGAGCGCGGCGATAACGCCCAGCGCCATCTGGTCATTTGCCGCAAGCACGGCAGTCGGCGCCTGCGACCCGCCGGCAAGCACCTCGGCCGCAATCCGCTCGCCCATGGCGTACCCACTGTCCGCACTCCAATCGCCACGCAGCATCGGAGCGGCATCGACATGAGCACGACCCAGCGTATCGCGCCAACCGGCCTCACGAAAACGCGAGGAAATCGAGTTTTCCGGACCCGCCACAAACCGCATATTCGAGTGACCATGTTCCAGCAGATAATTGGTCAACAGCTCGCACGAACCATACTGGTCGGAGTCGATCGTCGTGCAGCGCGGATGCGCATACATGGACAGGATGACCGTTCGCACTCCCGGCTGGGGAACAAACTCCTCAAAATCGGGAGCCATGCGGTTCATGTTGAGAATCATGCCGTCGACGGGTCGCTCGACCATGCGGCGCGAGGCATCGGCAAGTGCATAGGGCTTGTCGCCGCCCATCTCGATCATAGTGACGGCAAAATCGTGCTCGCGCGCCGCTTGCATGATACCCTCGAGCGTCGCCAGGTTACCGACACGTGTGATGTTGTACATGCACAGGCCAATAGAACGATACGACCCGCCGCGCAACGCCGCTCCAGCAAAATTGGGACGAAAGCCCAGCTCTTCCATGGCGGCCAGCACACGCTTGCGCGTCTTTTCCGTCACGTTGGGCATACCGTTGACCACGCGAGACACAGTCTGGCGGCTCACGCCAGCGAGCGCCGCAACCTCTGCCGCGCTCGCCGAACGACCATTCCTTGTCTGCTGATCCATGCCTTCCACGCTAACCTGCTTCCCAACTATTCCCCGCGCCCATGGCGCATCGTACATACATTGATAACGTGCTCATGATACCCGAGCCATATACCACAACATGAAAACTTCTGTCAATCAAAACCGCTTACCGAACAAATACAACCGTTCGCGGCTGTTTGAAGTTGTTTTGATTCTATACATCCCAGCCGGATGATAACGTGCTCATTGTCAAATGTTCACGTGCTCATTTTGGTTCTAATCATTTTAAGATAGTGTTTATCGGGCTTTTTCACCGCTGAACGCTAACCAGGGAGCCTCCTGAGCGCAAACGCACAATATCGAACAGCGAGACGAGAGGGTGTATGCATATGTCTTTGCTAAACCGCGTACAGCAGCTGCCGAAGGGCTTTGTTTGGGGCGCCGCAACCGCCGCGTACCAAACGGAAGGTTCCACGAAGGTGGCAGGCAAGGGTAAGACCATGTGGGACGATTACCTTGTCGCCCAGGGTCGCTTTTTGCCCGACCCGGCCAGTGATTTCTACAACCGCTACGAGGAGGATATCCGCCTTTCTGCCGAGCATGGACTCAACGCCATTCGTGTGTCCATCGCCTGGACCCGCATCTTCCCCAACGGCGACGATGCCGAACCCCTCGCCGAGGGCGTTAAGCACTACCACGAGCTGTTCGCCTGCTGCAAAAAGTATGGCGTCGAGCCCTATGTGTCCCTGCATCACTTTGACTCCCCCGCCGCCCTGTTCAACCAGGGCGACTGGCTCAACCGCAAGACCGTCGACGCCTATGTGCGCTATGCCGAGTTCTGCTTCCGCGAGTTCCGCGAGGTCAAGAATTGGTTCACCATCAACGAGCTCATCAGCCTCTCGCACTCCCAATACATCCAAGGCAACTTCCCGCCCAACCATCACTTTGATGTGACGAGCGGCATCCAGAGCCAGCACAACGAGCTCGTTGCCCACGCCCGCGCCGTCAACCTGTATAAGGATCTTGACGAGACCGAGCACCTGGGCGGACGCATTGGCATGGTCAACGTCCTGACGCCGGCATATCCTGCCACCGACTCGCCCGCCGACCAGCACGCCGCCGACCTGTACAACGCCTTCTACACCGACTTCATCATGGACGGCGCCTTCCTGGGTCACTACTCCGCGCGCACCCTCTCACTCATCAACGAGATTCTGCGTGCCAACAACGCCACACTTACGGTTGAGGACAGCGACATGGAGGCGCTCGCCAAGGCGGCGCCCCGCAACGATATGTTCGGCCTCAACTACTATCAGTCGGCGTTTATCGCCGCCTACGATGGCGAGTCAACCAACAGCTTTAACGGCACCGGAGACAAGGGCACCTCGTGCTTTAAGTTTAAGGGCGTCGGGCAGCAGGTCGATATGCCGGGTATCCCCACCACCGACTGGGATTGGCTCATCTACCCGCAAGGCCTCTACGACACGCTCAAGCACATCAGCGCCACCTATCCCAACCTCCCCGTCATCTATATCACCGAAAACGGCCTGGGCCACAAGGACCCCGAGCCCGACGCAAACGGCATCGTCGCCGATCCCGAGCGCATCGACTTTGTCGACCAGCACATGGAGAAGGTGCTCCAGGCGCGCGCCGAGGGCGTCGACGTCCAGGGCTACTTTATCTGGAGCCTGCAGGACCAGTTCTCGTGGGCCAATGGCTATAACAAGCGCTACGGCCTGTTCTACATCGACTTCGACACGCAAAAACGCTACATCAAGCAGTCGGCACTCTGGTACAAGGAGCTCGCCGACACTATGGCGGACGCGCAGTAGCGCATCGCCTCGCTTTCCCCCGAGAAGGGAGCGGCCCTATGCGATACAAACCCAGCCGCTCCCCTCTCTCCCCCTGGGACCGGCCCCGCCTGCACCCGGGCTTTTAGCAAGCGGGAGACCATATAGGTTTTCAACGTCCATGCCATTAAGATTTCATGCAAAGAGGAGCGTGAACTATGGAATCGATCGTTAAGTTCTTGGAGAAAGGTCAGCCGTACTTCGACAAGGTCTCTAAGAACATCTACCTTCAGGCCATTAAAGACGGCTTTTTGGCAGCAATGCCCATTATCCTGTCTTCTTCTGTCTTCCTGCTTATTTCGACCCTGCCGGGCGTTGTCGCCACGGTCGGCGGCTTTACGCTGCCCGACTGGTGGAACGTCGACGTCGTGAACTTCTGCAACAAGGTTTACAACTTCACGATGGGCGTCGTGGGCATCATGGTCGCCGGCACCACCGCAAGCGCGCTGACCGGCTCCAAGAACCGCCGCATGCCTGCCGGCAAGGCCATCAACGCCACGAGCACCATGGTCGCCGCCATGTGCGCTATGCTCATCTTGGCCGTTACCCAGACGAGTGCCAAGATCGACGGCGCCGATGTCTCGGTGTTCTTTACCGACAACATGGGCACCAAGGGCCTGCTGAGCTCCTTTGTCGCCGCATTTGCCACGGTCAACATCTATGCCTTCTGCATTAAGCGAGACATCACCATCAAGCTGCCCAAAGAAGTCCCCGGCGCCATCGCCCAGAACTTCCGCGACATCTTCGCCTTCAGCTTCTCCATCCTGTTTGTCGCCGTCATCGACGTTATCTGCCGCACCTGCTTGGCCGTCCCGTTTGCCAACGTCATCTCCACGCTGGTGAGCCCGCTGTTCGCCGCTGCCGATTCCTACGCCGGCCTCGCCCTCATCTGGTTCATGATCCCGCTGTTCTGGTTCATGGGCATCCACGGCCCCTCGGTCGTTAAGCCTGCCCTCAACGCCGCGCTGTTTGGCAACATCACCACCAACCTCGCCACGCTGCAGGCCGGCGGTCACCCCGCCCTCGCCCTGACCGAAAACTTCGGTAACTACATCGGCGAACTCGGCGGCACCGGCGCCACGTTCATTGTCCCGATCATCTTCCTGCTCTTTATGCGCTCCAAGCAGCTCAAGGCCGTCGGCAAAGCCTCTGTCGTGCCCGTGATGTTCGCCGTCAACGAGCCGCTGCTGTTCGCCGCGCCCATCATCCTCAACCCGTACTTCCTGATCCCGTTCCTGTTTGCCCCCGTGGCCAACGTCCTCATTGGTAAGTTCTTCATCGACTTTTTGGGCATGAACGGCTTTATCTATGCCATGCCGTGGGCACTCCCCGGACCGATCGGCACCTTCATCGACACCAACTTCCAGCCGATCTCTCTGGTCCTGGTTGTCGTCCTGCTGGTCGTTGACTTCTTGATCTACTACCCGTTCTGCAAGGCCTACGACAAC
>USMA01000026.1 GCA_900555765.1 uncultured Collinsella sp. | reverse complement strand
TACTTTCGGTACAACGATTCCATGGGTGCTCCCCCGGGTATACTGAGTCTTGTTGCCGCGGCGGCCATGCGGTCGCACGGCATACTGCATTCCATAATAACCCGTACGGCGAGCCCGCCGCGATAGGAGTCCAAAGAGCATGGCAGACGCAGAGAGCAACCTCGTTCCCTCCGAAGCAGCCGACCAGGTCGAGGTCGCGCTCGAGGAGCAGGCCGCAGCCGACGACGGCATCCTGTACCTCAACGAGTACCAATACGAAAACGACCTCGTCACCGACTTCGCCCGCCTGGTCGCCTCGCCCAGGCGTCGCGGCTCGCTGTATGTCGCCGCGGCAATTGCCGCGCTCATCGGCATCGGCATGCTGGTGGCCGGCGGCAACTGGATCAAGTTTGGCGTCGTCTTGATCGTATTCGGCGCCTTTTTGGCCTGGTGGAGCAAAAACCTGCACCACACCCTCGCCCGCGACTTTATCGACGCCGTTGAGGCCGACGAGTCCATGGGTGGCCGCTATCGCCGCGTCGCCGCCAACGAGGACGGCCTGATGGTTTGGGGCACGAGCGGCAAGTCGCAGTTCTTCCCGTTTGAAAAGCTCGACCACGTGCTCGACGGCGAGCGCATCTTTGTGGCCATGTTCGCCGACCAGGGCGTGACGATCCCTAAGGACACCTTTGTCCGCGGCGATGCCGAGCAGTTCGGTCCCTTCCTTAAGGCGCGCATCAACAAAAAGCTCCGCATCGAGACCAAACGCAAGAAGATGAAGGCAGAAAAGGCCGCTGCCGAAGCAAAACAGGGCGACAAGCCCCAGGAGACCAAGGGCAAGCAGCGCAAGCAGAAGAAGAGCAAGAAGAAGCGGTAGGCCGGCCGACACCGAAGGCGCCTCGTCCCGCGCCCGATTCCGGGCCGGGGCGCCTGGAATCGGGCGCGCGTACCGCCAATGGACCCGTTTTGCCTTGCTCTCGAGCTATTTCACTTCAAACCTTAAGAGCCTCCGCTCCGGCAGATCGGTCATCTTCATCGTGTAAGTCCCGGGAAATGCTTTCTCAAAACGGACGGTCTCGTAACCTTCGAAATAGTCGTTGGTGTTCTGCATCATAAATGGGACGAGCAACTCGTTTTCTGCCCCAACCTCCACGGCAAACGCAGCAGAGCCGCCAAGGACCGGCATGGCTTGCGTTATCAGATCGGTATTGACTACAAAATCATAGTTTGGCGCAGACTCCGGAACCAGATGCCAAACATACGCTTTGATTCCACCGTCGATATTATCCCTATTTCTGACACGCATCTTTACGGCGATAACGCACGTGATGTCGGCATCCTTCAGTCTCGTTTTCGTATCCACGGTGCCATATTTTGAATAATCGTCATGTGCTCGTTTGAGATACTCGCGCGGCGTGAGCAACTCTGCCCCGTCTATGCAAAACGAATACCCATCAGTCACCACATCCTTCGACCCCAGAAACGCTCCATCCATCGAGAGCCATTCGCCCTCCGCGTAATATTTCTCAGGAATGACCGTCCGGTTCCCGTTAACGACGCTCACCCTCATGCCCGCAAGGCCGGCAGCAGCACAGCAAAAAAGCGCGAGCGCCGATCTTCTCGTCCACAGGGTCTTCTTCATCGCGCTCACGACCTTTCCCGAACTTTCACAACGGCACCGTCGCGCATGCAGTAAACCCGATCGGCCAGTTCCTCGAGCACCTCTCCGTCATGGCTGGACAGAAGGACCTCACGACCCGTTGATGCCGCCATCGCCACAACGCGCTTGAGCATTTCAACGCCCGCTTCGTCGAGGGCATTCGTTGGCTCATCGAGAACAAGCAGCTTCGGCTTCTCCATAATTGCCGCAGCTATCCCCAGACGCTGCTTCATCCCAAGCGAGTATGCTCGGAACTTCTTTTTTTCGTCTGCATCGAGCCCCACGAGCCGCAGGGCAGAGCGAATGTCCTCGGGGGTGGCAACGCCCTTGATCTGAGCGATGAGCTTCAGATTGTCGTAGCCAGACAGATATCCCAAAAAGGAAGGCGCCTCGATCAACATCCCCAGACTCGGCGGGAACGAGATGTCCGCCCCAAGCCTTTGGCCATCGATAGAGATTTCGCCTTCGGTAGGCTTGATCAACCCGCAAACCGCTCGCATGAGCATGGTCTTACCCGAACCGTTTATCCCCTGCAGCCCGCCCACAGTCCCAGGGTCAACCTCGATGGACACGTAGCGCTGGACATCGTTTTTACCCATGCGCTTCGATACGCCCCTTACGATCACACTCATATCTTGTCCCCCTTTTCTATAAGGTCGGCCCTTCGAAACCACAGTCCACCCAACGATAGGCATAACGACATAAGCCCAATTGATGACAAGACACTCGAGCCCGCCGCGATTCCCTCTTTGACAATTCCACCCCAGCGCAACAGCATCAAGGCGTTACCCAATAGCGCCCAATGTCGTGCATATGCCGAGCAGATCAGGTAGCTCATTAAAACCACAAACGAGACTGACGACCCAAGCACAAACCCAACCGCTGCCTGCGCAAACGCAAGCGCCTCAAAAGCAAATAAGAGACCTATGAAAAACGGCAGCGCATCTGCCTCGGCAGCTTTGAGAAACCACGGCGCCAAATTAGCCAGTTGAAGCGACTCACCATGAATGACCGCGCTGAACGAGGAGCTCACCACCAAGCTCCAAATCACAACAGAGCAAACCACCACGAGCAGTGAAAATGCCGTTACTGCCGCCACCAAGATAAAACGCGAGACCCACCAAAGGGTTCTTGCCCGGCATCGAACAAGCGCTTGCAAACCAAACCCGTGCAACGATTCGGTCGGATAGTCGAGTGTTGCATAGAGAATAAGCAGAATGAGAAATAGCCATCCTAGCGGAGGCACAAACATGACCCCGGGCCTAGGCTCAAACGGAGCAGATCCGGCAAACACGAGCGCAAGATTATCCGCAAACCCCAAGGTATCCGTTCTAACCCCATACACAGAAGACAATCCGTAGGCGTACACCAAGTTCGCAACGGTCACTGCCGCAATTGCAATAAAAGTAAGGATGTTCTTCTTCAAAACGGTCCTCAGGTCCGCGGCGACCAGCCTAAACAGCATCAGACCACCTCGCGTCTTTTCCACGCCCCAGAAAAAGCCAACGAAGCAAGGGTCAATAATATGATCTCCGCAAAACCGGCTCGAATGTCTGGCC
Source organism: uncultured Collinsella sp. (assembly GCA_900555765.1). Lineage (GTDB taxonomy): Bacteria > Actinomycetota > Coriobacteriia > Coriobacteriales > Coriobacteriaceae > Collinsella. Next base: position 6,872 of record USMA01000026.1, on the reverse strand, counting down.
AGTTATTCAGCGATTCCGACCTGATGCTGTTGAGGATATTGCAGTTAAACCCCACACAAGCCATTACGCCGAAGATCCAGCCATTTGCAAAATGCCACGCAACCATTAGCAGATACGGGACAATTATCGCTTTGATTCTGCTACGAAACAAAATTGAGAAGCCAGTTACAGCCATGGATAAAGTCCCGAGCGTGACAGCATCGAACAGCGTGTATGCGAGCACATATGACAAAGGATGCGAATAAAATAGACCGGAGAAGTAGCTATGCAGGTAAAGTCCTACGTAAGTCGACTCATCGACCCGAGGAAGATACGCAGGAAAAAGCATCGAGACGATCAGGAAATTGACGAGCAGAGGAATGGCAGTCACTGTAAACGCGGAGAGGAAAGCAGACAGCATCTTTACGTTCACGTACGCCTTTCTGGAAACGCGCGTGCATATCTGCATGTCATAACCACTCAAACGCTCAAAGAGACACGACCAAGATCCAGCCAACATTGCAAGCAGGGGCAGTGCATAGAAAAACACCGACGCAGACAGTGGCGCGTTCGCGCTCACAACAATCCAGTTACCGAAGCTGCTTTCACGTGTTTGACCGAGATAATTTTCGGCTTGCACGCCAACGCCGTAACCAAAAGAAAGAAGGTTGTGGCGCTCTTTTTCCAAATTTGCCCACGGCTCCAGCGCGGCAGCTATTGCAACTGCGACCGCAATCAAGAGAGCAAGGATAAAAGCTGGACGTCTAATCGTTTTCGACAGTTCGTATCTTGCGAGCTTTTGGTTCATACGTCCTCCTCCCCCTTCCGACCCAGAAAGCCGGAAGGGAGCCATTTCAAACAACTATGCGGGAAGCTTGTGGAAATGCCCGACGCAGTCGGGGCTCCATACGCCAATAACAGTGCCGTAGCCAGACTCCGCCCATGCAGTCAGTCGCGCCGCAGATCGCCCGTTCTCACGGACGAGGTTATACATTTCCCACTGTCCCTTGTGATTCGAACGATACGTTCCCTGAGTACAATTCATGCTGCCGCTACCGCTTGTGTTATACACACCGTCTGTATATAACCGAAGCGGATTTCCCGTATGGCCCTGGATATCCAGATAGAGCGATGAGGAATCATCCTTTTGACGGTAGCCAGTTGCACTCGTCCCGGCACATTGAAAACTAAATGCCTTATCGGCATTGTTCGTACAGGTCGTAATTCCCGTATCGGCGTTTTGAGTAATGCTGGAAACCTGAGAGGTGTCAAACTCCTCTTGTGCACACGATGCAGCGGGCACCCCTAGGGACAGACCAGCTGCAATCACCAAGCCGACTCCGATTCGAGCAATAGCGCTCCTTGGCTTAATCATGGCCTTCTCCAATCAAAAGCGGTTAACAATGCGTCGACGCACGGCAACCTTCGCATGAATAGAGAAAGATGTCTGTAAACACCCGCTATTGAGTTGATTGCTCAGGCGTTTACACGTTATTTACCTGCGATAACAATAAAATTAGCTCCGCCTTATTCTTGATCTTCAACTGGCGGTAAGATGCAGACCGCAGCGCTTGCACCGTAGATGCAGCGTAACCGACATCCTCCGCAATGGCCTTTGTCGTTGCCCCCTCTGCCGTCATCAGCAAAATTTGCGACTGAACATCAGAAAGGGAGCGCGACGTAAGCAGGGCCAGCTGGCGCACGCGGGCCGTTTCGGTGGACCCGTTCGCCCGGTACTCCAAGACGGCCTTCTCGTCCTCAACCGAGCGGGCGAGCGCGATGTGCGTAACGAACATGGTCACAGACCAGCAAACAATCACCGTTGCCACGACGACATTGACAGCCGAACTTTGCCCCAACAACGACGCGAGGAACAACGGCTCGAAAACCGTCAGATCCTGCACCATATTGAGCAAGACAGCCCAAACAGGAGCCGTCGCCCCGAAGCAAAGCATCCATATCCCAAGCATTTTGCGCTGCGGACAGCTTCGCATCACTATATATGTGAGCAGCACCCCCGTCAGCACCGCAAGTCCATGGATTCGCCCCCTAGCGACCGCATAGATTAAGGCAACCATGCCCATTGACACCAACGGCACGATAGCCCGAGCATGGGCATGCACCTTAAACGGACGCAGCCCAACAGCGAGCGAAGCCGTAGACGCCACGCCGCAAAACAGGACCGGCACAGCCATCAACGGAACGCGTATGCACATCAATGCCGCGATATAGATAAAAGACCATTCCACAGCAGATAGCACCGCCCATACGTACGGGCTTCCGAGCCAAATCGCTTCACCCGCTCTATCCAGCGCAGCGCCACGATTCGCTTTTCCACCCGCGTAGCGTAGCGACAGAAGCAGTCCGAGACCCAATGCGTAGCTTAAGAGGGAAAAGGCGACAGCCCGCGAAACACCGGACCCCCAATCGCTATCCGCCATTACCAAGGGCCCCGCCGCAAGGAGGATAAAGAATAATGTGAGCAGGTATCGAAACAGCCGGCGCGTTCGAGCTGATGCCACTATATCGTCAGCATGCCGCTGCGGTAGCTCATGCCCTACAGTATCGCCCTCACCCGCAAACAGCGCCACGAGCTCGCGTGAGCCCGCAACCGACGCCTTCCCGTATGCTCGGTGAAGCGTTGTTCTCACCGTCGATGGCTTCGTATCCGTCTCCTTGGCAATTTCCGCCGGCGTTTTCCCTTTGAGCAGCAGTCGAACAAACTGCTCTTCTCTAGGCGACAGGGCAGGGGAAAACACCCCCGCATCGAATGTGTCGGACGCACAGGCGATATCCGAATTGTTGTCCCGTTTCCCCCTTAGCAACATGCATACGAAGGCAGCAGCGATAACGGACCCCATCGCCAGCAATGCAATGACCACGGCATCGCTTGCGAAGTATGCCGCCTCAACAGCCGGAATAAGACCAATAGGAACTGCTACGAGCACAGAACAGGCAAACACGTCGCGCCGCCCATGGCCAAAGGCACGAGGGCGGCAAAACGGCGGGGCCACAGTCAATGCGAGATAGACCAACGGAATTAAAAGCGCAAGGCCAATTGACGCGGCCGTTACAGGGGGCATCCCCCATGGCTCGGGAACGACTCTCCATGAAACTCGACAGCAAAACAGCAGGCAAGACATGACGGCTATTGTTTCTGTAAAAATCGCGTCCTGCGGGTGACGAGTTTCCCTTTCGTCAGTCCGTGTCGACCTCTGCGTCAAAGGAGAGTCCGCCGTGCCCCAAATAACATATGAGAGAAGCAGCGACCCAACAAAGCACGAGACACACGAAACGCCATGTAACAACCAAATCGGTGCAAACACGATTGGAATAGAGTCTCCGCGAGCATAGAAAGCCAGGTCGGCCCATTCGGGAACCGTTGCAATAACACCAAGGAAAACACCGATGGCACCGAGATGCCTCGGCCTTCTCATTCCCCCCTTGCATAGCGCAGCACCATGAACAAACGCCGCGAGGCATGCGCCCAGGATAACGAGCCAGGTCATTGCACCTGACGCTAGGCCGATTGAAGATGAAAACCGGTGATAAGGGGTGACCGCCATTACGACAAGCGCAATGGCGCAGGCAAATGTAGCAGAACGGCGGGAAAAGAGCATACGGCCTCCATAGCGTGTCATTATATCGCTCGAGCCGCTCGTTTATCTCTGTTCTCACACCAGCCAGCATCAATGATTCAGGCGAACTCCAATCCGCGCCAGATCACGGTCCTGCTTTTGTTCGCAGTCCCCACATCAAAGCGGGATGCGGTTTCCTTTTGGACGCCGGTTCGGAAAGCGCATCCCGTTCCAGGGCAATATTCTGGGATGCAGTTTCCGCAGCCCACCCCATTTGGAAAGCGCATCCCATAATTTGGCTGAAAACTGAGATGCGCTTTCCAAACGAGCCGAAACGGGCCGAATCGATCGGGCCACCTCGCATCCCGCTATCCTCGCCATCTGCCCGAGCGTGCTACACTAGCAGCATCTATGCCACCGCGAACGGCTCGGCCCCGCGCCCGCCGCTCGCAAACGAACTTTAAACGCACGAGGGTTGGCCATGCCGCTTTTCTCGCAACATACCGCCCGGTTCTCGCCGGACGTTCCCTTGGAGGGCACCAGCTCTCGCGAGCTGCTCAAGCGGTACCAGCCGCTCGAGACACTTGCGACCGGCGGTTTTGGCTCCATCGAGATCTGCCGTGACACGCACCTGCGCCGCCGCGTCGCCATTAAACGCATCCCCCTTATCAACGGTGCCGGCATGCCCGCCAGCGACATCATGGATGTCCTGCGCGAGGCGCACACTGCCGCCATGCTTCAACATCCCAACATCGTGCAGGTCATCGACTTTACGCACGACACAGCCTATGCCTACCTGGTTATGGAATATGTCGATGGCATGTCGCTGGCCGAGTTTTTGCATCGCGTGGACGGTCACTCACTTACCTTTGACGAGGCCACAGCCATTGCCGATGCCCTGGGCCAGGCGCTCACCTTCGCCCATAGTAATGGCGTACTCCACCTGGACATTAAGCCCGCCAACGTGCTCATCGACCACCGACTTTGGCATGGCGCGACTGTCGTCTGCCGGTGGCTTTGGCGGCTCACGCGGCGGCACTATCGGCTACATGCCGCCCGAGCAGCTCGATATCGAGACCGGCACGGTCGACGAGCGCGCCGATGTCTTTGCCCTCGCCTGTGTGATCTACGAGGGCCTGTGCGGCAGCGCTCCCTTTATGGCGGCCACGCCCGCCGACTCGCTCGGCCGCATCATCGGCGGCGCCACCTATCCCAGCGAGCTGATACCACACTTCCCCCCGGGAGCCGAGGGCGCGCTCATGAGCGCGCTCTCCCCCATGCCGCAGGACCGCCCCAACAGCATCGAGGCATTTTGCGACCAGCTCCTTGCCGGTCTGGGCAGCGTACGCGAGGGCCGTCGCAGCCTGGAGCAAATGGTTGGCGAACTTTCGGATGACGAGCAGGAGCTCGACGATATCGAGCCGTCGCACTACGAGGACGACGCCATCGAGGTCGACCCCGCACTCGGCTGGGCGGGCACGCGCTGGAGCCATGCGCGCGACTACGCCATGCGCACTATCTCGGCGCTAACGTGCGGCACCTTTAGCTTTTTACTGATGCAAACGGCCGGGGTCGCGGCGCTTCCCGGCCTGGTCATTGCGGCCATCGCGATCGGAGCGGCGGCTGGCCTGGCCCCCCAGATTGGCTCGGCCATCTCGGCTGTGGGCTTTTTGGTGCTCATGGCCAACGCCACCATGCAGGCACAGGGCATCCTGTCGATGCTGCCCGTCGCGGTGATCTTTGCCGCCGCCATGTCCGGTTGGTGGATCGCCTGGGGTCGCACCGAGACTGCCGCGAGCGCCACGCTCACCTGTGCACTCGCGCTTGGCTGTCTGACCGGCAATACCTTCCTGGCAGCTGGGGTCGCCGCCGGCGTCGCGTCATTTTGGCTCGGCCCGGCAAGCGCCGCCGCGGCAACGGGCATGGGCGCGCTTTTTGCCCGTCTGGCCACGGTCGCGCTTTCAGCCGGAGGCGTGCTGGGGCTCGGCAACGTTGCCGCAGCGCTGGGAGACCCGCTCCTTTGGGCTGCCTTTGTGCTGGTCGCGGCAACTGCCGCGGCGTCATCCGCGCTGCTCAATGCCCATGCCAAGCGTGCCGATCAGGGCTCAAACCTTGCCGCAATCGCCGCCATCGCTGTCACCGGCATCGGCTGCGCAGCGGCGTCCTGTCTTGCACACCATATGGAAATTGCCAGCCTTGCAGCCGCGGTCGTCGCCAAGGCGGCGGTTGCGGGAACCCTATCCTCTATAATCGTTGGGATATGCCTATATTTGCTCGGATACCAAAGAACCTATACGGAGAGTGATCTTTCGTGAACTTCCTGAACATCTTCGAGGACCACGTGGCCGGCATCTTCGGTGCCACCCGTGCCCCGTTCTCCTTTAAGAAGCTTGCCAAGCAGGCCGCTCGCGACATGGAGGATCAGACTCTGGTGATCAACGGCGTCAACACGGCGCCGGCACTCTATACCATCCTTATCGCCGCCGACGACGATCCCATGCTCGCCCCGTTCTACCCCGAGCTTTCGCGCGAGGTCCGCGAGTTTGTGAAGGCGCAGGCCGAAAAGCGCCGCTATGTCTTTGTCGGCGAGCCCCTCGTGCGCTTTATGATCGATCCGCAGCTGCGCGCCGGCAAGTTCTCGGTCTTTGCCGAGAACGTCGATGCCCCCACGCTCGGCCGCCTGTACGAAGAAGAGCGCGCCTATCAAAACGGCCTGGGCCAGAACAACTCCGCGGCAAGCCGTGCCGCCAGCGCCCCGCGCGCCGGCCAGCAGCAGTTTGCTGCCCCGCAGCAGCAGCGCCCCGCCGCCATGCCCCAGCAGCAGCCGACGCCTCGCGCCGCCGCTCCCGACCCGCTTGCCGTGGCAGATCCCTTCGCGCCTAGCGTCCCCGACCCCGCCGCTCCTATCCCGGTGCCGCAGACCGTCTCGCGCGACGCGCTTGCCGGCATGGGCGGAGCCGCCGCGACCGGTGCCGCCGTGGGCCTAGGCGCCGCAGCCGGCATCGCCTCCAACATAGCGAGCACTCGCGCCCCGCAGCGCCCGCTCGCCCAGCTCGTCGACGTCGTGAGCGGCGAGAGCCATAGCATCACCTCCGCACAGGTGACCATCGGTCGCGAGCGCTCGGTTTCCGACATTGCCCTGCGCGACCCCAACGTGTCGCGCCGCCACGCCCAGCTCACCTTTACGGGCTCGGATTGGTCGATCGAGGACCTCAATTCCACCAACGGCACGCTCGTCAACAACCGCCGCATTACGCGCTGCCCGCTGCGCAACGGCGAACTGCTGACGTTAGGCCTGAGCACCTATGAATTAAG
>USMA01000025.1 GCA_900555765.1 uncultured Collinsella sp. | reverse complement strand
ACAACTTGTCATTCAAAGAGGACGGCATGACCAGAAGGTCTATGCCGCCCTCTTTTCATGCCAATTTGTTCGCTCTGGTGCCCGCTCGCTGTCAGTTCTCTACCTGCGGTGTTGCCATTGTTGGGGTAGTCGTTGGGGACGTTCTTAAATGACCAGGCGGCAGCTGGGGACGTTCCTTTTCTGCCGGCAGTTGGGGACATTCCTTGTGCCAGCGTTGCATCGAGTGCTTGGGAAACCGCGATCCGGTTTTTGACCGAATAGTGGGTCGCATTTTCCAGATGGGGTGGGCTGCGGAAAGTGCGACCCGGAATATTGCTCTGAAACGGGATGCGGTTTCCCTGATGCGCCTCAAACGGAAAGCGCATCCCATTCCGGAGCTCCAAAACGGGATGCGCTTTCCGCGCGGAAGAATTGTCGCAGCTGCGTTAAGCAGTGTCGCTCGTTACTCGCCCAGAATCAGCGCCGCGAGCTCTGCCTGGCTGTCCACCACGTAGTCGGCGCCGGCGGCCTCCAGCTCTGCGCGGCCGCGGAAGCCCCAGCTGACGCCTGCGCTCTTAAGGCCGGCGTTGTGGCCGGTCAGGATATCGACATTGGAATCGCCCACATAGAGCGTGGTTGCCGGATTGGCGCCCAGCTCCTCCATCACATGTAGCGTGACGGGTGCTTCGGGCTTGGGCGGAAACGCATCGACACGGCCCTGTACCAGCGCAAAGCGCTCGGAACCAAAATACTTCTCGATAAGCGGAGCCGCCGAGATGTGGTCCTTGTTGGTGAGCACGGCAAGCTGCACGCCCGCGGCACGCAGGCGGTCGAGCATCTCGATTGTGCCGGCATAGGGGGCGGTGTGGTCCTCCTTGTGCTCGCCGTAGTAAGCCCTAAACTCGGCAAGCGTTTGCTCAAACATACGGCCGTCGCCCGCATACTCGGCAGGCATAAAGCGCTCAACCAGCTTGAGCATGCCGTTTCCCACCTTGTAGCGGTACTCGTCAACGGCAAACGTGGGCCAGCCGTGCGCCTCGCAGGTATGGTTGCCGGCGGCCGCCAGGTCCTCGAGCGTGTTGAGGATGGTGCCGTCCAGGTCAAAGATCACATGGGAAAAAGCTGCTGCCATGAAAGCTCCCGTCATTGGGTTTAAAACGCACCTCATAATACTGGGCGTTCGCGTCTGGCGTGGTTGGAATCTGAACATCTCCAGGGATATCAGGTGACATCGCGCCAATCATGCGATTCCGTCCTAGCAAATTCTCGGCAGCTGCTCTCCCACGAGCATGTCGAGGATGCGGGTCGAGCCCCAGCCGGTGCGCACGCGCACGGCGGGACGGGAGCCCTCGGCAAGTGGCAGCACGCGACCGATGATGGCGGCATTCTCGCCGTAGCGGGAGGCGCGCATGGCGCTCAGCGCGGCATCGGCTTGCTCGGCCGGCACGACGGCAACCATCTTGCCCTCGTTTGCCACCTGCAGCACATCGTAGCCGAGCATCTCGCAGGCGGCCTGCACGTCGGGACGCACGGGCACGGCATCCTCGTCGACCTCCATGGCAACATTGCTGGCCTGGGCAAACTCGTTGAGCGTCGAGGCCAGGCCACCGCGCGTGGGGTCGCGGAAGCAGCGTGTGCCGGGTGCTGCGGAAAGCACATCGGCAATCAGGTGGTTGAGCGGCGCGGCGTCGCTTTCGATGGTGCTCGAAAACGCCAGACCCTCGCGCTGACTCATGATGGCGATGCCGTGGTCGCCCAGCGTACCCGAGACCAGGATGACATCGCCGGGGCGGCAGTTGGCGCCGCTGAGTGCCACGCCCGCGGGCACCTCGCCCACGCCGGCGGTATTGATATAGACGCCGTCGGCTCCGCCGCGCTCGACCACCTTGGTGTCGCCCGTGATTATGGACACGCCTGCCTCGCGTGCCGTCTCGGCCATCGTCTGCACAATCTGGCGGAGCTTATCCATGGGATAACCCTCTTCAAGGATAAAGCCGCACGACAGGTAGCGCACGTGGGCGCCCGAGGGCGCGACGTCGTTGACGGTTCCGCATACGGCGAGACGGCCGAGGTTGCCGCCGGGGAAGAACTGCGGCGAGACTACAAAGCTGTCGGTCGACATGGCGATGCGCCCGCTCGCGGGCAGCGCGGTGACGCCGGCATCGTTGCCTTCGAGCAGCTCGGGCGACCCAAAGGCATCTAAAAAGACCTCATCGATGATGCGCTTCATCATCTGTCCGCCAGAGCCGTGGCCCAACAGGACGGTGCTATCGGTGATGCTATGGGACATATCCAAAACTCCAATCGTGGGTGGTGCCGGTGTGCGGGTGCGTCCGGGCTAGTCGCGATAACGGTAGTGTGCCGCGCAGCTGCCTTCGGAGCTCACCATACACGGTCCGACAGGATGCTCGGGCGTGCAGGTGCGGCCAAAAAGCGGGCAGCCGCTCGGTGCAATGGCCCCGCGCAGCACGTCGCCGCAGCGGCATCCGCGCGGCTCGACCGTCGGCTCAACGGGCACGTCAAAGCGAGCACGGGCATCAAAGCGCGAGAATTCGGGACGAATGGCGAGTCCCGAAGCCGCAATCGACCCCAATCCGCGCCATGTGGTATCGCATGGCTCAAACACCTGCTCGACCAGCTGGCGCGCCACGGGGTTGCCGTCTGTGTTGACGCCACGGCGGTAGGCGTTATCGATCGCGGACCTGTCCTCGACAACCATCTGGACCAGCATGCAGATGCCTTGCAGGATATCGACCGGTTCAAATCCCGTGACTACGCCCGGGGTATTGAATTCGTCGACCAAAAAGCTAAAGGGCGCCAAGCCCGTGATGGTGGCGACGTGTCCCGGCAGGATAAAGCCGTCGATGGTGGTCTCGGGATCGTTGGCAATCGCGCGCAACGCCGGCGGCGTGGTCTTGTGGGCGCAATAGACCGAGAAGTTCAAAAGCCCGCGCGCCTCGGCCTCCAAGATGGCGGCGGCGATGGTGGGCGTCGTGGTCTCAAAGCCCACGCCCATAAAAATGACCGGGCGATCGGGGTTTTGCTCGGCAATGTCGAGTGCATCGAGCGGGGAGTAGACGATGCGGATGTCGCGCCCGGCCGCCTTTTGTGCAGCGAGCGAGGTGGACGATCCGGGCACGCGCATCATGTCGCCAAAGGTGGTGATGATGGCGCCGTCTATGTTGGCGAGCGCGATCGCGTGGTCGATGTCGCGGTTGGCGGTGACGCAGACGGGGCAGCCCGGGCCGCTCAGCAGCTTGAGTCCGGCCGGCATAATGGAGCGAAAGCCATAGCGCCCGATGCTCACGGTATGCGTGCCGCAGACTTCCATAAGGTTGATGGCGCGGTCGCCGACAAGCTCATGAATGCGCTCGATGAGCTCGCGAGCCAGCTTGGGATTGCGAAATGCCGAGAAGTCGATACCGGAGCGAGCCGGTTGTTCGGGCGCCACTAGTAAGCCTCCGCCGGGTTGGTGGCAAGCTGGTCTTCTTCGACCAGCTCGGACATGGCATTAACAAGCTCGAGCGTTTCCTGTGCTTCCTGCTCGTCGACGATCTGGATGCCAAAGCCGGCGTGTACGAGAATATAGTCGCCAACCTGCGCCGTCGGCACGAGTCGCAGCGACACGGGGCGCTCGACGCCCATCATGTCGACGGTGGCCTTGAGGTCGTCGTCGCGTTTGACTACTTTGCCGGGAACGGCAAGGCACATATTGTTCCCCTTTTATACGCTTTGCGCTGGATGGGCGCTTAATAATCCATCAGTTGATGGTAGCGCTCGCGGGGTTCGCGGGCAAACGCGTTACGCCTGTGAGACGGTTGAGCGCGGCGGTGTGCAAGAGCGAGCTACTGCGATGCAATCTGCGCAAGACGAGCGCGCGCGACTGCCGCCTGACCGTAGGCGATGCAGCCGTCGTTGACGGGTACGGAGTGAGGAACCAAGACAGTGAGACCCATGCTTTTGAGCTCGCGGGTGAGGAGCTGGAGCAAAAGTCGGTTCATGAACACGCCGCCCGAGAGCGCGACGGTGTCGATGCCCTCGCGCACGCAGATATCGCTGGCGATGCGCGCCGAGGAGCGCGCGACGGCGACATGGAAGTCGAGCGCGAGCCTGTCGGCGGGCGCTCCGGCTTCAATTCCCTCCAAAAGTGCCACTAAGAGTGCTTTCTGGTCCAGAACATAGGAGCCGTCCAACCACGATGGGCCAGATGCGAAATAGCCGGCGTTGTCGTCGGAAAAATGGGCGATTTCGCTGTCGAGTGCGCGCCAGGCGGCGGCTTCGAGCTCGATGGCGGGTTCGCCCTCGTAGGTTGCCTGGCCGCAAATGCCCAAAATCGCGGCTGCGGCATCAAACAGACGACCCATGCTGCTGGTGCGCGGACTGTTGATGCCGCGCTCGATCATCGTTGCCGTTATGCTGCGCGTTTGCTCGTCAAGGCTGTTCAAAAGCCGAGCGGTACCTGGGTGCTCGAGCAGACCGAGCTCACTGATCAGGGCAAAGGCGTTGCGGCGGGCGTCGCGCACGGAGGCCGCCCCGCCGGGGAGCGCCCAGGTGCGCAAATGCGCGGCGCGCTCAAAGCCGCCACGGCCGGCGACAAGAAACTCGCCGCCCCAAATGGTCCCATCGGTGCCGGCGCCGGTGCCGTCAAAGGCGATGCCAAGGACACGCGCGTCGGTTGTAAGCTGGCCCGCGGCGATGGCCTCGGCCATTACGCTCGCGATAAGCGCATGATGGTGCTGCACCTCGACGAGCGGCAGATTGCATTTTCGCGCTTGCTCGCGCGCCCACTGGCCCGATAGATAGCTGGGGTGTACATCGCAGGCCAAGGCGGCGGGCGCCAAGTCGAAGAGATCTTCCAAGCGCGTGCGCGCGGCGTTCCAGGCATCGAAGGTCCCGCCGTTTTCAACATCGCCGATATGCTGCGACACAAAACAGGTTGCCTCGCCGTTCGTCCCTTCACGCGTGAGCGCAATCGTGGCCTTTTGTTGTGGCCCGCAGGCGAGCACGCAGGACGGAGCGCCGTCGCGCGCCGGCAACGGCAGCGGCTGGGGTGCATATCCGCGAGCGCGGCGCACGGGCATAACGGCGCCGTCGACCACGCGCACTACAGAGTCGTCGTAGCGCGAGAGGATCGCGCGGTCGTTACCGAGCAACGCGTCGGCGATGCCGGCGGCAACGAGGTGTTCCCAGGCAAGATCGTCATCGGTCTCGATGGGCTCTTCGCTCAGGTTGCCGCTGGTCATGACGAGCGCGTGCATACCGTGGGCTTCTGCCGCGGAAAGCAACAGATGTTGAAGCGGCGTATAGGGGAGCATGACGCCGAGCTCGGGCAAGTCGTGCGCGACGGACGGCGCGAGTGCGAGGGCGTTGGGAGAATCGCCGTTGCCCTCGCCAACAGTGCGCTGGCGCAGCAGCACAATGGGGCGGATGCTGCCGGCGAGAAGCTCGCGTTCAGCATCGTCGATATGACACAGGCGCCCGGCATCGGCAAGACTGCGCACCATGACGGCAAGTGGTTTGTTGCTGCGGCGTTTGCGACGGCGCAACTCGGCCACCGCCTGCTCGTTGGCAGCGTCACAGGCTAGATGGAATCCGCCCAGGCCCTTGATGGCGACGATGCCACCGCTGGCCAGCAGCTCAACGCAGCGCTCGATGATAGCGTCGCTGGCCTCGCGTGTGGTGCCGACGGCCGGTGTCGCGGACGAATTCCCGCACGCATCGCCGTTCACAGCCTCGCGCCACGTAATATGCGGCCCGCAATCAAAGCAGGCATCGGGCTGTGCGTGAAAGCGACGGTCGAGTGGATCGGCATACTCTGCGGCGCAGGCGGGGCACATGGGGAAACGGTCCATCGAGGTAGCCGCTCGGTCATACGGCAGCGATCGGATGATGGTGAAGCGCGGCCCGCAGTTGGTGCAGTTGATAAAGGGGTAGTGATAGCGCCGATCGGCGGGGTCGAACAACTCGCGCAGGCAATCGTCACAGGTGGCGATATCGGGCGAGACGAGCGTTGTGTGCGCGGTCTGGTCCTGCGACGCCACAATGTGAAAGCCCTGCTCATCGGCAGCGCTCCAGCCGCCAGGCTCCAAATCCGCAATATCGACTCGCTCAACGCGAGCTGCCACAGGCGCATGCTCAGAAAGCGCGGCAGCAAAAGCATCGAGCGCATCGGCCGGAGCGTGCGCCTCGATGTGCACGCCGTCGCCCGCGTTGAGCACCCATCCGCAAATGCCATGCGCCATGGCCTCGCGATACACAAATGGTCGCATGCCAACGCCCTGCACAATGCCCGTTACATGAATATGCACATGCCGCATGCGACACTCCTCATCAAAACCGACCAAAAGGGGACAGGTTTATTTTGGTAGGTAAAACGCTAAACCTGCCAAAACAAACCTGTCCCTTTTTGGCAGGTGCGCTGCGGGAAATCCCGCTATAGCCCCAGGCTTTGCTTGGTGGCGGCGCAGGTGAGCTCGCCGTGCTTAACGCCGCGCAGGCCCAGCAGGCGGTCGGCTAGTTCGTAGACGCGCTCGCCGCGACCCTTGAGCGCCAGAATCTCCAAGCAGTTGTGGTGATCCAGATGCACGTGCATGGTCGATACGATCTCGTCGGTGTAGTCGTGCTGCACCTCGTCCAGGCGGCGCGTCAGGTCGCCGGTGTGATGGTCGTAAATCATAGTGAGCGACCCGATGACCTGCTCGTCGGGCGTTCGCATCTGCTCCTTGGCAATGGAGGCGCGAATCAGGTCGCGCACGGCCTCGGAGCGGTTGGCAACGTCGCCGCGGCGCGCGATCTGCTCGTCAAAGCGGCGCAGCAGGTCGTCGGGCGCGGTGACCGAAAAACGGACCAGCTCGGAGGCAGAGCCGCCGCAACGGCAGCCCGCGTCGCCGCGCGGCCCGTGCGAATGCTCGTGCTCGTGATCGCAGACGTGCTCGTGCTCGGCCACGCTACACCAGCTTTACGGAGCCAACGGAGTTATGGTCGGCCTCGATGGCCTCCTCGTAGCCCTCGAGTGCGTCGTGCGCCTCGTGGAGCGCCGCCATGGCGGCCTCGAGCTTGGCGCCAATGCGCTCCATATCAAAGTTCTCGGTTGCATGCAGCAGCTGATGGCTCCACTCGTGGGCGAGCTCGATCGTGTCGTCGACCTGCTTGACGCTCATGGCAAGCTGGCTCATGTTCATTCCGACGTCATGCATGGGAAATCTCCTTTTGTACGGGTCTAATCAGTGGTTCAGATTCTACTACGCCCGCTTTGCGCATCGCTGCATAAGAAAACGGGTGCGAGTCCGTCTGACCCGCACCCGTTCACTGGGGGCTGTTTGTGATTACCATACTATCCGTGGTCGCGGGCGCAGCACCCGGCTCTCCGGTGAGCGGCGCAAAACCGCTCATGGACGGCAGCACACGACTAGCGTATTACAGGTGCTTCTCAAGCAGCGCCTGCAGTCTGGCCTTGGGCAGCGCGCCAACGGAGCGGTCGATTTCCTCGCCGTTCTTAAAGACAACCAGCGTGGGGATGCTCATAACGCCAAACTTCATGGCCAGGTCCTGGTTGTCGTCGACGTTGCATTTGGCAACGGCAAGCTTGCCCGCCAGCTCATCGGCAACCTCGTCAACGATGGGCGAGAGGAATCGACAGGGCCCGCACCACGGTGCCCAAAAATCGACCAGCACGGGCAGGCTGTCGTTAACGATGGAATCGAAGTTCTCGGGGGTAATCTGATTAATGTCAGCCATGGTGACCTCCATAATGCGACGCGGCTCGGCCGCGTAAAACTCAGTACGACCGTGCTTATACCCAGCCGCCCGCAAAGCAACCACTCGCGGGCGGCTCTTTTATATAATGGTGGGCACGCAAACGATTGGAGAGCGCATGTCCACGTCACAAAGCCAGAAAAAAGAAGCCATCGCCCAGGCGGCCGAGCAGGAGCTCGCATCGCTCGCGGGTCGTGGCGTGCGTATCGCGGGCAACGCGTGCTCGCCGATCGTGCTGGTCAAGGCGATTTGGACGAGGCCGAGCGTTCGGGTGGCGAGCTTGCCGCCGGCCCGGATGGCGCGGCGTTGCGCAAGGCGCTTGGGGCCATCGGCTACGCGCCCGAGGATTTTTGCGTGCTGGCAAGCGTCGCCGGCGTGGGTGACGGAGCGGTCGCGGTGGGCGAGACTCTGTCGTGCGAGCTGTTCCGTGAGGCGCTTGAGGCTTTGGACCCCGAGGCAGTGCTACTGCTCGACAACAACGCGGCTGACGCCATGCGCGAGACCTACGCCGATATGCTCGTGGCGATCGATGACTTCGACACCGCCATGCTCAAGCCCGGCCTGGTCGCCCATGTGCAGGGCCGCCGCGTGCTCGCGCTCGACGGCTTTGAGGCGGCACTCACCGACAGGGCCGCTAAGCAGCGCATGTGGGCATACATCAAGCAGCTGACCCCGGCGGCTGCACCGCTGTAGCGGACCGGAGCCGGTAAGGCGGCCCTGACGGGTCGAGCGCGGCGCCGGCGTATCGCGCCCCTACATCACAGCGCGCAGCTCAAACCGATCGCCGTTAATGCGGAACTGACAGTTGCCGTTCATGCGCTCCACGGCAAGTTTGATGCTCTTGGTGCCAAAGCCGTGGCCCGCATGCCGGGTCACGGGCATGCCGTCGACCATGCGCGGCGCGCGGTCAAACGTATTGGAAACTAACAGCAGCAGCTGGCCGTCCTCTAATCGCAGGTCAAAGTCAACGAATCGCTTTCCTTGGGGTGCGGTGCTTGCGGCGGTGATAGCGTTTTCCAAGGCATTTGAGAGCACGCTAAACAGGTCGGCGTCACCTACATGGATGGTTTCGGGCACGGCGGCGCGCAGGTTGGCGGTAATGCCGTTTCTATTGATATCCGAGTTAAATGACGAAAGCGCGATGTTTACGGTCTCGTTGGCGCAGAAGCGGCGTACGGCGGTGCGGTCGCCGGCTTCGCAGAGTTCGTCGATGCGTTTGAGCGCCTCGTCGGTGTGGCCCTCCTCAATTAAAGCGGCCAGGCCGCGTAGGAAGTGGCGCATATCGTGGCGAAGAATCGACAGCTCGCGCCCAGATTGACGCCAGGCCTCGAGCTCTTTAATGGCGGCGCTGTCGCGGGTTTCGAGCATCCAGCGCTCTCGCTCGGCGGTTTCCTTTTCTTCGTATTCGCGCAGGTAAACGGCAAGAAACATAAGATAGAAGGCACAGAGCGCAAATGCCAAAAACTCAACCGTTACCACCGAGCCCGAGTGGAACAGCGTGGTGTAGACGTTGGTGGCATAGTCAAAGACGTAATAGACGAGCGGCAGGATTAAAAGGATGCCCAGCTCGGTGGTGCATTTAATCGCCAAGCGCGGACCGATGTCGCCGGCCCAATGTAACAGGACGGCAAAGACGGCGAGTGTGGTCGCAATACGCGCCAGATAGTACGCGATCTGCGAATCGGTTGCGGCAAAGGCGGCGATGCCCATCCAATTGCTGAACTGGCAGCTCAGATAGGCGCTGGTAATGCCGAGCACGGCAAGCAGCGGGCTCAGGCGGTAGCGCGCGCACAAATAGATGACGAGCGGCAGATGCACGACGAGCGGATATACCTGGCGGGCGAAAAGCTCGCCGCCGACGGCATTGGCGAGGCCAAATGCGCATCCAGTTACGGCACCGACCAGCACCAGTTCAAGCGCATGACGCCGGGTGATCTCGATACCGCACAGCGCCGCCGAGGCAAAGACGCCAAAGAGCAGCGTCGTGGCGTGGTGGATTGCCCAAAGGACCATTTCGACCGAGGAGGCCATCAATGTCTCCCACCCTCAAAGCGAACCGCAAAGTAGGCGTCTTGGAATCCCTGCTTGCAGCTGCGCGAAAGCGGGATGCACGCACCCGAGCGCATGACGATGTCCGTGCGGTCAAAGTGATCGATATTGCGCAGGTTGACCTGGTAGCTGCGGTGGCATTTAAAGAAGACTGCGTTTTGCTCCAAGCGGTCCTCGACGCTGCGGAACGACTCGAGTGCCTCGATATCGCGTCCGTCGCGCAGGTGGAAGACCACGTGCTTGTTGCGCGCCTCGGCATATTCGATGTCGGACACCTGAAGTCCTTCTTCGGCAACTAATTTTCTGCAAAGCTCTGCCATATCCTTGATGATGAGGTCAGGCTCGCGGTCTGCGCCGGTAGGAACGCT
>USMA01000024.1 GCA_900555765.1 uncultured Collinsella sp. | reverse complement strand
GGGGGATATCATCCCGGAAGTCATCGGTGTGGCGCGCCACGGCGAAAACTCAGTGCCGTACCATATGCCGCGGGTCTGCCCGTCCTGCGGGGCACCGGTGGTACATCTGCAGGATGAAGCCGCCCTGCGGTGCGTCAACCCGGAATGCCCGGCCCAGAGCCTGCGCAACCTCATCCATTTTGCCTCCCGCACTGCCATGGCCATTGACGGCCTGGGCGAAGCAATCGCCCAGCAGCTGATTGACCGCCAGCTGGTGCACTCAGTAGCAGACCTGTACGACCTGACCAAAGATCAGCTGCTGACGCTGGATAAATTCAAAGCCAAGAGCGCTGAGAACCTGCTCAAAGCCATTGCTTCCTCTAAGCAGAACAACCTGGATAAACTGGTGTTCGGTCTTGGTATCCGCAATATTGGCGATAAAGCCGCCGCCCTGCTGGCTGAGCATTTTGGCAGTATGGACGCCCTGAGAAACGCCGCAGCGGAGGACATCAGCAGCATTGATGGCTTCGGCGGCGTGATGGCCCCGGTCACGATGGCGTTTGCTGATGATGCGACGGGCAGCATCACGATCAATAAGGTCGACGACGCCAACAAGGACAATACGTTCAATGCTTATCAGATCTTCAAGGCAAAAGTCGTTGACGAGAAAGACAAAGGTAAGGTTGCTTCCGATATTGAATGGTCAAGTACGAATATCGGAGCCAAAGTGATCTCTGCCATTCGGGGATCTGCCCAGTACAAGGAGATTGTGGGTACGGACGGCACCAAGGTGCTTGCGAACGGTGCCACCGCCCCGGCTGTTGCTGAATGGCTTTCTAAAAATGTGACGGGCACTTCTGCCAGCACGGGAACCAGCAGCGCGGGCACGCGTGTCGCTCCTGGTGATGTTCTGTATGCAATTGCGGCTGCTGTTGCAGGCGAGACCCCTGCGGGAAATTCTTTTAAGGTGGGTGATTCTTGGACGCGCCCGGATGCTTATGGCGATGGCTACTATCTCTTCGTGCCTGATGGTCTTACGAATCCGGCCAAGCCGAACACTGGCACCTCCCCGATCTTTGCCATTGTTGGCGGTGATCCCGTGGGCGTTACCGAGAAGACCAGCATCCCCACGGTTACGAAGAAGGTCAGGGATGACAAGTCTACCAGTGAATGGGCCGATAAGGCTGACTCTCAGATGGGCCAGGATGTCCAATATCAGCTGACTGGTACCGTCGCTGACAATATCGCCACGTTCGGTACCTATTACTACGAGTTCCACGACGAACTCTCCACTGGGCTGACGGCCGATCTCGATAGCGTTGAGGTCAAGGTCAACGACGTGACAGTTTCAAAGAACACGAGCGTTAACGCTGAGACTGGTTACGATGCGGCTATAGACAGCGAAACCAATACCCTGACGGTCAAGTTCGCCAACCTCAAGGCTGCTGCCGAGCAGGCCGGCGTCACGCTCAACGAGCAATCTAAGGTCGTCGTCACCTATAAAGCCAAGCTCGACCCCAACAAGGTAGAGAATGTCACGGTCGGCGGAGAGGGTAACCTCAACACCGTCAAGCTCATCTATTCCAACAATCCCATGAGTGCCGACAAAGGCGAGTCTGTGCCCGACGTTGTTCGCGACTACACCTATGCGCTCAAGCTTGTCAAGAAAGATCACCAAAGCAAGAACAAGCTCGAGAATGTCGGATTTACCATTCGGGCTACCGATCCTGATGACAATGCGGACGGCAGCGCTTCCAAGGACAAATACGTTCAGGAACTTGGCAACCTTGGTGAAACGCCGCATGAGTTCTTCACTGATGAAAATGGCGAAATTTACATCAAGGGACTTGACGCTGGTACTTACACCGTTCATGAGCAGACTGCCCTCGGCAACTACAATTCGCTGAAGGACTTCACTTTCACGATCTCGACTCAGGCGTCTGGTGCAGACAGTCTTCATAAAACCGAGGAAGAGGCACAGACCGTGACAGTCACCAGGACGGCGGAGACTTCCGACCTCGTTATCCTTGACGACACTACTCAGACTGATGGTACCGTCACCCTTACCGTCGAGAACAAGAAGGGCTCCGGCCTTCCCCTCACCGGCCTTAACGGTGTGACCTTCACTTGGATCGCTGGTGGCGCGGTGCTGTGCATCGGCGTGGCGCACCTCATCCGCAGCCGTAAGCAGGCTGAGGAGTCCGAGCAGGAGTAACGCTCACTCATCCATCCCCTTGGCAGGTGGGATGTGATGGCCATGAGACTTGCGGACACTTTTCTCGTCCATCGACGTTCTTGCTTTGCCATTCTCTTTTCGGGGCAGACTCCGCACTGGAGTCTGCCCCGTTTTTTTGGGATAACGCAGCCAGGATCCATTGCCCGATGGATCAAGCGTATGAATATCGAACAGATGTTTGCAATTATTGCGTTTACCAGCTGTGGGTGCATACACTCGCAGTAAAATGGCTTTGCGACGCATTCCGTGCGCGGGCGGCCGACGACTCGATCGGAGGTCCCCAAATGCTGAAATTCCTTAACGCGCTCGTCGCCCTCGCGGCGGTGGGCACGTTCGTCATCGCGTTTCTTGACTCGTATGAGGTTCGGTTTAAGGTCCGTAGGCGCACGCGCGGTGCGGACGGTAGAAGGCATTTGCGCCGCAACAAGCGCAAATAAGAATGCCCGGGGTTCGGAGCCCGGGCATTTAACAAAACCAGAAAACTAGGCCGCCCGCGCTCCCAAACATTTACGCGGGGTGCGTCGTTTCCTGTAGCTATTGTATCCCGAATCGCCCCGCCGATCCGGGACATTTTGAAAACGCAAATGCTGGCTTATGCACGAAAAGAATCTCGTTAATTCCGAAAATTATGTATAATTCCAATTTAAACTGGAATCAAACGAAAATGATGGAAATGAACGAAGCGCTAATCTACTTACAAGAAGCACTAGGCCTCTCCGCCAAGACCAAAACTTGGCCTGGATCCGCACGCTTGCCGCTGCATCTGCGGGCGATTGAGGTCCGCGCTGTTGACGCAAACGGTTTTTCGTTTTTGCTTGCAAGTTTGCCTACTGGCGTCGGGCTTCCCGAGGCCAAGAGAGTCTATAGTCAGCTAGCCTTGCGCGCGGAGACTCCTGTTGTCGTTTCGTTTCCTGATGCCGATGCACGTCAGCGCAAAGCATTGGTCGCACAAGGGATTCCCTTTGTCTGTCCTGGTAGACAGGCTTTTCTTCCATTTATGGGCACAGCTTGCACGGAGAGGGGCGGTGCCCGGTTTCGCAATCACGCGACCAAGATGTCACCCAACGCGCAAGCTGCCGCAATCTGGGGAGCAGCCCAGGAGCCATATCGTCCCTATGACCTTTGTCGTGCGCTTGGGATTTCGGCAAGCCGCGCGAGTGAGGCCATAACCGAGCTTGTTGACAGGGGACTCGCGAGGCGCGAGCGTCGCGAGCGACGTGTCGTCGTGTTCCCTGTTGCCGTTGATCTTCTGCTCAGCGAGCACATGGCAGAGCTCTCCTCGCCTGTCTCGAAGGTCTTTTTTGTAAGGAAGACGCCGCAGATCGACTATCTTGTTGACGCCGGGGAGACGGCTCTCGCTGCGCGTTCCATGCTCGCTGCGCCGGGCATGGAACAAAAGGCCGTCTTAAGAAGTACATGGCGTCAACTGAGCGACCTCGAAGTCGCAGACGGGGAGTTGCCGGATAACGAGACGGCGATGATCCAAGTGTGGCGCTATGCACCCGTGTTTGCCGGCTCCTCCCGTGTCGACGACATTTCGCTTGCGCTATCTTTGGCGGCAATCGACGATGAGCGAATTCAGCTCGAAGTCGATCGCATGTTTGGAAAGGAATATCCATGGCAAGAAGCGCTGTAGAAGGTCTCCAAGAATTTCAGCAGCATATGCAAAAAGCTGCAGGATCGTATGCCCTTATCGGCGGCACGGCATGCGACATTTTGCTCTCGGAGGCGGGACTTCCGTTTAGGGCGACTCACGATTTTGATGTGGTAATTGTCGCCGATGACCGGTTGCCTCAGACGGCAGAAGCTATATGGACTTTGGTGCGTGATGGCGGCTGCCGCTGCGGCTGGGGCGAAGGTAAAGGCTCGTGTTTTTATCGGTTTACAGAGCCTAAGAGGCCGGGTTACCCCCATATGATTGAACTCTTCGCGAAGTACCCCGACTTTCTAAAGGGTCGTGAGGGGATTGATGTGGCGCCAATTCACGTTGATGAAATCTTAAGCAGTCTTTCGGCAATTTTGTTGGACGATGCTTACTACAGCTTGTTCCTTCAGGGAATTCGGACCGTAGGCGGCGTTTCGGTCCTAGGTACGGAATACATTGTCCCGTTCAAAGCGAAGGCGTATCTCGACCTAAAAGCTAGAAGGGAAGCGGGGGAGAACGTTGATTCGAGGAAGGTAAAAAAGCATAAACGCGATGCGCTGAGGCTTGCTCAGTTGCTTGGCGAGTCGGAAGGTGTCGACCTACGCGGAGAACTGAAGGACGATATGCTTGCGTTTGTTTAAGATTGTGAGGTGGGCGACGTCAATCTGAAACAGATTGGGGTTGCGGGCGTAACGATGGCGCAGTTGCTCGAGACGATGAAAGCAACATATGGCTTGATTGGTTGAGTGGGGTTACGTGGCCCGGACGGTGCAGTCAAGCTGCGTTGTCCGGCGCATGGGCTCGCTAATCGGCTATTATTTGTTTAGACAACTTGAGTTGTAGAGGAGTGACCGGTGATGGTGCAGGGCGCCAAACATATGAAGAGCAATAACGCCGCGGACAACGGCGGCTCAAGCCCTCAGCCCAAACCTCAACCAAAACCTAAACGCCGCCGCAAGCGACTGCCGCGCTGGGCCGACCGGCTTATCACCATCGTCATCATCCTTATCGGCGTGGGCCTTATGACCTGGCCGTGGATCTTGGACCGGCTCGAGGCCTCGGGCGTGTTCAACCAGATCAGCACGGTGTCCAGCACCGTGGATGCGCTGTCTGCCGAGGAGCGCGAGCGCATCCTGCTCCAGGCGCGCTCCTTTAACGAGCAGCTGGCGGGCGAGGGTACCGAGCTTTCCGCCGACCAGATCGAGCCCTACGACCAGCAGCTCATCTTTGACCGCGACCCCATGATGAGCTGGGTCGAGATCCCCTCCATCGACGTGAGCATGCCCATCTACCACGGCACGAGCGAAGAAGTCCTCATGGCGGGCGTCGGCCACCTGGAGGGCACGAGCCTGCCGGTGGGCGGCACCTCGACGCATTGCGTGCTCACCGCGCACTCGGGCATGCGCAACCTGAGCATGTTCGACGACATTCACTCGTTGGAGCCCGGCGACCTGGTGCTGCTGCACACCATGACCAAGACGCTCGCCTACAAGATGGTGGACTCCGAGGTGGTGCTGCCCGAGGAGATGGAGTCGCTAACCATCGAGCCCGGCGCCGACAAGGTGACGCTCGTCACCTGCACGCCCTACGGCGTGAACGACCACCGTCTGCTGGTGCATTGCGTGCGCACCAAGTACAACAAGAAAGACGTTGACAAGCAAAAGTCGCTGGCCGGCCGCCACTGGGGCAAGCGGGAGTTTGCCGTGCTCATTGTGGTCGTAGCCATTGTGCTGTTGCTGCTGGACATCGTGATCCACGCGATCCGCAAGCGCCGCAAGGCCAAGGCCTCGGCATAGGATATCGTTCGGAACCACCGCAAAGGGGGCAGGCACCTTTGTGGTGGTCGGGACTTCCAAACCATCACAACATTCGATGAAAATCGCGATTTCGACGAAAAACATCGAATGTTGTGATGGTTTTCGTTGTGGGCGGGATGGTTTTCGTTGTGGGCGAGACGGTTTTCGCTATGGACGGTGCGGTTTCGCTGCAGAACCGCCAGCCCGCTGTCTGCCAGCCCGCCGTCCTCGTTACGTTTTCGCTGCATTTGGGTAAAGCACCTGCTCCAAGCGGCGTTGGCTTGTATACTAGAGCGGTTTATCTGTTATGCGGAAGGGAGCGCCTATGGCACTCAGCGAGAAAGACGTGCACGGCATCGCCGAGTACGCAAAGATCGCACTGACCGATGACGAGCTCACCCAGATGACGTCCTACATGAACGACGCCGTCCAGATGCTCGAGCCCGTCTTGCAATATGACTTGCCCGACGTGGAGCCCACGTTCCATCCTATCGGAAGCCTGTCCAACGTGATGGGCGATGACCTGCGCGAGCCCGAGCGCGACCTGCCGCTCGACGTTGCGCTCGAAAACGCCGGCAGCGCGCGCGACCGCTGCTTCCGCGTGCCGTCCATTTTGGGAGAGGGGGAGAGCGAGTAATGGCGCTAAGCTTCGATTCCCTTACCGCTGCCCAGATCGCCGCGGGCGTTGCCGCCGGCGACTTTACCGCTACCGAGGTGGCTCAGGCCTCCCTTGCCGCCATCGAGGCGCGCGAGGGCGGGGTCCAGGCATTCCTGCAGGTGGCGCCCGAGCTTGCGCTCGAGGCCGCTGCGCGCGTTGATGCCGACCGTGCCGCAGGCAAGCCGCTGCCCCCGCTCGCGGGCGTGCCGCTGGCCATCAAGGACAACATGAACCTCGTGGGCACGCGCACCACCTGTGCTTCCCGCATGCTCGGGGACTACCAGAGCGTCTACACCGCCACCTGCGTCCAGCGCATGCTCGATGCCGGCTGCCTGCCCATGGGCAAGGCCAACATGGACGAGTTCGCCTTTGGCAGCTCCACCGAGAGCTCGGCGTTCCACCGCACCAACAACCCCTGGGATACCGAGCGTGTGCCCGGCGGCTCTTCGGGCGGTTCCGCTGCCGCCGGCGCCGCAGGCGAGGGCGTGCTCTCGCTGGGCTCGGACACCGGTGGCTCCATTCGCCAGCCGGCGTCGCTGTGCGGCGTGGTGGGCTTTAAGCCCACGTATGGCGCCGTGAGCCGTTACGGCGTGGTTGCCTTTGGCTCGTCGCTCGACCAGGTGGGACCCTTTGGCCGCACGGTCGAGGATGTCGCGCTGGCCATGAACGCGCTTACCGGTGCGGGCCACGATCCGTACGACTGCACCAGCCAGGATTGCGCCGTCGACTTTACCGAGCATCTCAACGACAGCATCGAGGGCAAGCGCGTAGGCATCATCCCCGCGTTTATGGAGGCCGAGGGCCTGACGCCCGAGGTCAAGGCCGCTGTTCAGCGCGCCGCCCAGGAGCTGCAGAACCAGGGCGCCGAACTGGTCGAGGTTGACCTGCCGCACCTGGACGCCGCCATCGCCGCCTACTACGTCATCGGCCCGGCCGAGGCGTTCTCCAACCTGGCCCGCTTCGACGGCATTCGCTACGGCTACCAGGAGGAGGGCTGCGCCAATCTGTCTGACCAGAGCTCGCTTTCGCGTGCCCACGGCTTTGGTGCCGAGGCCAAGCGCCGTCAGATGCTCGGCGCCTACCTGCTGAGCTCGGGCGTGTACGACAAGTACTACTACGCCGCGCAAAAGGCCCGCACGCTCATCACGCAGGACTACGACGCCGCGTATGCCAAGGTGGACACCATCCTCATGCCCGCCTCGCCGCGCACGGCCTTTAAGTTTGGCGAGATCAGCGACCCCACGCAGATGTATCTCTCCGACCTGTACACCATCTCGCTCAACATCTGCGGCAACGGAGGTATCTCGGTGCCGCTGGGCCTGGGCGAGGATACTCAGCTGCCCGTTTCTGCCCAGCTGGTGGGGCCTGCCTTTAAGGACCGTCAGCTGCTCACGTTTGCCCGCGCCCTGGAGCGCGGCTTTGCCGATGCCGCCACGGGTGCGCCCGCGCTTTCCGTCGCGCCCGATTTTGCCGGGAAGGGAGGCGAGCTGTAATGAAGGAGCTTTCCGAGGTCCTGCAGGATTGGGAGGCCGTGATCGGCCTGGAGATCCACACCGAGCTCACCGCACTCGACACCAAGATGTCCTGCATCTGCAAGCTCAGCCACGATGACGAGCCCAACGCCAACGTGTGCCCGGTGTGCCTGGGCCTGCCCGGCGCCCTGCCGGTGCCCAACAAGCGCGCCATCGAGAGCATCGTCAAGGCCGGTCTCGCCACCAACTGCGAGATCCAGCGCCACTCGATGTTCTACCGCAAGCACTACTTCTATCCCGACATGGCCAAGAACTTCCAGACCACGCAGGGTCCGGTCGCCTTTGCCATGTACGGTCACCTGGACCTGGATGTGACCGGTCGCGGTGCCGCCGAGCGCCCCGACTGCGCATTTGGCGAGGCCGAGGCCCAGAGCCTGGCGAGCGCCTCGGCCAACGCCGAGGGCCTGTCCACGTCCATGACGTCGACCATGCGCGAAGGCAATCAGCGCGCCGGCCACCTGGCCAGCTACGACGCGTCCAACCTGCAGATGCCCGAGCGTCGCGAGGACGGTTCCTACACGGTGCCTATCCGCATCCTGCGCATCCACATGGAGGAGGACGCCGCCAAGATGGTGCACGTGGGCGGTGCCGAGGGCCGCATTACCGCCGCGGCCGAGGCGCTCGTCGACTACAACCGCTGCGGCACGCCTTTGATTGAGCTCGTGACTGAGCCCGATCTGCGCACGCCCGAGGAAGCGCGCCTGTTTATGGAAAAGCTCCGTCGCATTTTTGTGACGCTGGGCATTTCGGACTGCTCCATGGAGAAGGGTTCCATGCGCTGCGACGGCAACGTGTCGCTGCGCCGCCGCGGCGAGACCAAGCTGGGCACTAAGACCGAGCTCAAGAACCTCAACTCGTTTAAGAGCCTGCACGACGGCCTTGCTTACGAGATCTGCCGCCAGGCCGAGGTGCTCGAGGAGGGCGGCATCATCTATCAGGAGACCCGCCACTGGGAGCCCAGCCGCAAGCGCACCGTGGTCATGCGTGTGAAGGAGACGGCCGACGACTATCGCCTGTTCCCCGATCCTGACCTTGCGCCGTTCGATCTGGACGACGAGTTCATCGATCGCTGCCGTGGCGAGATTCCCGAGCTGCCCGATGCCAAGCGCGCCCGTTTTGAGGCCGACTTTGGCATTAAGGCGGCCGATGCCGAGCAGATTGCCGGCGACCCCGAGTTTGCCGAGTTCTTTGAGGCCGCCGCTGCCGGTATGGCTGGCAAGGAGGCCCAGACGGTCGCAAACCTGCTGGTGAACGAGATGATCGCCTACCTTAAGGGCGCGGGCGTCTCGCTGGCCGAGTCCGGCATCGCGCCGGCTCAGGTGGCAGCCCTTGCTAAGCTGCTGGCGACCGATGCCATCAGCTCCAACCAGGCACACGAGGTCTTTGAGGCCATGGCCCAGACCGGCGACGACCCCAACAAGATCGTCGACGAGCGCGGTATGCGTCAGGTGAGCGATGCCGGCGCGTTGCAGCCGATCGTGGACGAGGTGCTGGCTAACTGTGCCGATCAGGCGCAGCAGTATCGCGACGGCAACCAGAAGGTCATCGGCTTTTTGGTGGGCCAGTGCATGAAGGCGAGCCGCGGCAAGGGCAACCCGAAGCTCTTCAACGAGTTGCTGAGAACGTCGCTCTCGTAGCTGTGAGGCCGGGGAAGCCCCGAGTCGCCGGGGTATTTCCTCCAAATTTCAAACAGTCCTATGCAAGACGAAGGCCACATTTAGTGGCCTTCTTTGCATGCGGAACTCATTTGGAGCAAACACCCCGGCGACTCGGGGCTTCCCCGGCCAGACGACTCGGCCGTTCGGGTCAGGTGGGGCTGAATGGAATAGAGTGAATGGGCGCGCCGTTGGCGCGTCCATTTTTGTGCGGGTGACAAAAGGACTGGCCCTTTGTCACATTGCAATAAATGTGATGAAAGTGTGGCGAAATGAGCTTAAAACTTCCGTAAATGTGATAAATGTCACGTTTTACCTAGGGTAAAATGTGGGAAATATCACGTTTACGGAAGTTTCTTTGCGGGAGGTTCGGCCATGCAGCGAGATATCATTGCCAAGCTTAACGCTTGGAAAGCGTCAGAATATCGTAAGCCGCTTATCCTTAAGGGGGCGCGCCAGGTTGGAAAGACGTGGGCGCTTAAGGAGTTCGGCCGAACCTCGTACCTCAATTTTGTGTATCTGACGCTCGAGGAGCCGTCACCTGGGGTACAGAGCGAGTACGCTCAGTTTTTCGAAGGTACGCGCGATCCTCGACGGATCATCTCAAATCTTTCCCTGGCACTTGGACAGCCTATCGATCCTGGCGAGACGCTGCTTATTATTGATGAGATCCAGGATTGTCCTTCTGCAGTCGGCGCCCTTAAATACTTCTGTGACGAGGCCCCCGAGTATCACGTCGCATGCGCAGGGTCTTTGTTGGGCGTTCGCTTGTCCCGTGAGACCAGCGCTTTTCCGGTGGGAAAGGTCGAGTTCATGGAGATGCGCCCCATGAGCTTTTCCGAGTTTCTGAAAGCCGAGGGCGCTGCAAACTACGACGAATACCTTGGCGGCCTTG